>JAIOJM010000070.1 GCA_019911785.1 Sulfuricella sp.
TCGCCGCGCCGGGAATGGTGATCAACCACGTTACCGAGATTTCTTCGGCTTTTGCCCAGCGCACCGCCTTGGGACGTTCCGAAGCGCCGATGCCCATGATCGAAGTGGCGACGACATGGGTGGTGGATACCGGCGCGCCGACCAGGGAAGCGGCGAAAATCACCCCTGCAGAAGTGAGCTGGGAATCCAGCGCATGCAACGGACGCACCTTGTAGATGGCGAAGCCCAGGGTGCGCACGATGCGCCAGCCGCCGGACAGGATCCCCAGCGTGATTGCCGTGGCGCAGGCCATCATCACCCAGAACGGCACGACGAATTCGTGAATGAAGCCACCCAGCAGCAGCACCAGGGTGAGGATGCCCATGCTTTTCTGTGCATCGTTGGCGCCGTGGGAAAAGGCCAGGCCGGCGGCGGTGAAGAACTGGGCGCGGCGCAGGTTCCGGTTGATTGTCGGCTTTGCGCTGCGCAGCAGGAGCAGCATCAGGCGATGCAGGAAGAATCCGGCCCAGAAGCCGACCAGCGGCGACAGCACCAGGGCCAGCAGCACCTTGGTGATCCCGGTGAAGTGGCCGTTCTGGAACAGTTCGCCGAATCCCCATGCCACATGGTCGGCGCCGACGGCAACCACCACCGCGCCGGCCAGGCCGCCCACCAGTGCATGCGAGGAGGAGGAAGGGATGCCGCGCCACCAGGTCAGCAAATTCCAGACGATGGCGCCCACTAGCCCGCACAGGATGATGGTGAGCGATACCGCGGCTTCCAGGTCGTCCAGGGGGATGAACTTGCCGATGGTGTTGGCGACCGCCGTGCCGCCCAGCAGCGGGCCGAGAAATTCAAAAAAGCCGACAATCATTACCGCTTGCGCCGGTGTCATGGCACGCGAGGCGATTACCGTGGCGACGATATTGGCGGCGTCGTGAAAGCCGTTGGTGTAATCGAACAGCAGCACGATCAGCACCGCAACGACTGCCAGAATCAGGATGGCATCCATGGTTGGCGGGAGAAAATGGGTGAACTTTAGGCTACCATCGTTCGGCGCGGACGTGTGTGTTTTTTAGGGCCATCAGGGCTAATCCAGCGTCTTGCGGTAGCGCTTCAATCCGATCGCCACCACCGTCAGCAGGAACAGTCCGATGGCCCACAGGTGTGGCAGGGTTTCCATCAGGCCGTTGCCCTTCAGCAGGATGCCGCGCACCATGCGCAAAAAATGGGTCAGCGGCAGCAGGCTACCGACGTTCTGCGCCCATTCCGGCATGCCGCGGAACGGGAACATGAAGCCGGAGAGCAGCATCGACGGCAGGAAGAAAAAGAAGGTCATCTGCATCGCCTGCATCTGGTTCTTCGCTATGGTGGAGAACATCAGGCCGACCGAAAGGTTGGCGGCGATGAAGAGCAGTACCACCGCATACAGCAGCACGACGCTGCCGAGTATCGGCACGCCGAAGATCAGTCGCGCCGTCAGCAGGATCAGCGTCACCTGGATGTAGCCGACCATGATGTAGGGCACGATTTTCCCGGCCATCACCTCGAACGGCCGCACCGGCGTGGCGAGCAGGTTTTCCATGGTGCCGCGCTCGCGCTCGCGGGTCATGGCGAGGCCGGTCTGCATGATCATGGTCATGGTCAGGATCACGCCCATCAACCCCGGCACGATGTTGTACTGGGTGATGCCTTCCGGGTTGTAGCGGCGGTGGATTTGCACGTCGAAAGGCGCCGGCTTGCCTTGCAGCGGCTGCAATGCGCCTTGCAGGTCGCGATTGAGGGCGGTCTGGGCCAGCTGGCTCAGCGCGCCCACTGCGTTGCCGACGGCGGTGGGGTCGGTGGCGTCGGCCTCGACCAGGATCGCCGGGCGTTCGCCGCGCACCAGCTTGCGCGCGAAATTCTCCGGGATGCTCACCACGAACTGGGCGTCGCCTTCGGCGATCAGCCGCTCGGCTTCGACCTCGTTGCGCGGCTGCGCGATCACCTTGAAATAGCCGCTGTTTTCCAGGGCGCGCACGAAGCTGCGCGAGAACTCGCTGTGGTCGGCCACCAGCACCGCCGTCGGCAATTGCTTGGGGTCGGCGTTGATGGCGAAGCCGAACAGGATCAACTGGATCATCGGGATGCCGACCATCATGGCGAAGGTCAGGCGATCGCGCCGCATCTGGATGAATTCCTTGGTGGCCACGGCGAGGAAGCGGTGCCAGGCAAAGCGCTCAGACATTGTTTTTGGCCTTTTCCATCATCTGGATGAAGACATCCTCCAGTCCCGGCGAAGTTTGCGTCCAGCGGCATCCGGACTGATCCTTGAAAGGACCGATGGACTGCTCCAGCAATGCCGCATCGGTGCCGCTGACATGGAGAACATTGCCGAACGGCACCACCTGGCTCACCCCGGGCAACCCACGCAGTTGCGCGCCCAGCGCATAAAGGTCGGCGCACTCCACCACCCAGGTGACGATACCGGAATTTTTCACCACTTCCGCCACCGTGCCCTGAGCCAGCAAAGAGCCATAGGCAATGTAGGCGAGGCGGTGGCAGCGTTCCGCCTCGTCCATGTAGTGGGTGCTCACCAGCACGGTGATGCCCTCGCCGGCGAGGCGGTGAATTTCGTCCCAGAAATCGCGCCGCGCCTTGGGATCCATCCCGGCGGTGGGCTCGTCGAGGAGCAGGAGCTGCGGCTCGTGCAGCATGCAGGCGGCCAGCGCCAGGCGCTGCTTCCAGCCGCCGGACAGGGTGCCAGCCAGCTGCTTCTGACGATCGGCCAGGCCAAGCCGTTCCAGTGCCCGCTCAACCGCCTCGTTCCGGTTGGCCATGCCGTAGATGCGGGCGGTGAAATCCAGGTTCTCGCGGATGGTGAGGTCTTCGTACAGGCTGAAACGCTGCGTCATGTAACCGACCTGGCGCTTGATCTGGCGTGTTTCGCGGATCACGTCGTAGCCCAGGCAGGTGCCGCGCCCGCCGTCGGGCGTAAGCAGGCCGCACAGCATGCGGATGGTGGTGGTCTTGCCGCTGCCGTTGGGGCCGAGGAAGCCGTAGATTTCGCCGCGCCGTACCTGCAGGGCGAGGTCGTTCACCGCCACCAGGTCGCCGAAGCGCTTGACCAGCCCGGCGACGTCGATGGCAAAATCGGAAGTCATGCGCCCCCTTCTCCCGCAGGCGGGAGAAGGGCTGGGGATGAGGGTGTTCGCTGTCCGAGAACCAGGTAAATTTTTTCAAGAACACTTTCTACTTGTTGCAACACCTCGTTGTTCCAGAAGCGCAGCACCAGGATGCCACAACTTTCCAGTTGGGCGGTTCGTTGCTGGTCGTAATGCCGCTGTTCGGCGTGTTGACCGCCATCCAGTTCGACCGCCAGCTTCGCCTCGTGACAATAAAAATCGAGAATATAAGGGTTAATCGGGTATTGGCGACGAAATTTCGAGCCGAGTAGACGCCGGTTTCTCAATAATCCCCACAGCAAATTTTCTGCATCTGTTTGACGTACGCGAAGCTCGCGGGCAAAGGCGCGAAGGTCGGCGGGAAGTTTTTGAGCTGGATTGGGAACGTAATCGTGACCCTCACCCCAGCCCTCTCCCGCCTGCGGGAGAGGGAGTTCATCTATTTCCATGGGGTCTGCTGGGTTTCGCATTATCAATTCAGCCTGACGTCCATCGGCTGGCCGGGGCGCAGTTTTGCGGCATCGGCCGGGGCCGGGCGGGCTTCGATCAGGTACACCAGCTTGCCGCGGTTTTCCCGGCTGTAGATCACCGGCGGGGTGTATTCGGCTTGGGGCGAGATGTAGCTGATCGCGGCGGAAATCGGCGCGGCGCAGCCGTCGCAGGACAGCGTGACGGCCTGCCCGGTTTTCAAGGAGCCGATCCGGGTTTCCGGCACGAAGAAGCGTACCTTGATGTTATGTGGCGGCAGCAGCGACACCACCGGGCTGCCGGCGGGCACCCATTCGCCCTGGACGTAAAGCGTATCCTGCACCAGGCCGGCAACCGGCGCCGTCACGCTTTTCTGGGCGAGCGACCAGTCGGCACGGGCGAGGGTGGCGCGCGCGGCGGCCACTGCCGCCACGGCGGCGCGAATTTCATCGACCCGAGCCGCCAGCTTGGCGGTGGCGAGCTGGGCTTCCAGTTCTTTCAGACGTTCGCTGTTACGCTGTAGGGCGGTGCGGTCGGCATCCAGCTTTTGGCTGGAAATGAATCCCGCTTTCGCGAGTTTCTCGTCGCGCGCGAAATCGGCTTCGGACAGTTTCAGGGCGGCCCGCGCCTGCTCCCGTTGGGCGACGATGGCGTCCAGTTCGGCGGGGCGCTTGCCCTTCTTCAGGTTTTCCAGTTGCGCCTCGGCGCGCTTCAGTCCTTGTGCCGCCTCGTCACGCGCCGCTTTTTCGTTGTCCTGCTCCAGCGCGAACAGGGGCGCGCCGGCCCCGACCTGCACGCCGCGCTGCACTGCCAGGGTGGTCAAGGACCCGGCGTAGGGAGCCGCCACGCGCACGAACTCGCCCTCGGCATAGCCCTGGTAAAGCGGCGGCGCTTCACGCGAACAACTTGCCAGCGCAGCCGTGGCGATCAGCAATCCCGGCAGTGTCCAACGCATCATTTGTGCTCCTTTATTCCCCCGCTGTGCGGGGATGCCGGGCTTGCCAGCGCAGCAGGCCGTTCTCCACCAGCGAATACACCGCCGGCACCACCACCAGGGTGAGCAGGGTCGAGGTGATCATGCCGCCGATCACCGCCACCGCTAGTGGGCCGTTGGTTTCCGCGCCGGCCCCCAGCCCCAGCGCTGCCGGCAGCAGGGCCAGGATCACCGTCATCGAGGTCATCAGCACCGGCCGCATCCGGATCGGGCAAGCCTCGGAGAGCGCCTCGTCGATGCCCTTGCCCGCCTCGCGCCGCTGGTTGGTGAGATCCACCAGCAGGATGGAGTTTTTCGCCACCAGGCCGATCAGCAGCACCAGGCCGATCATCGAGTAGATGTTGAGGGTGTGGTTGAACAGCCACAAGGCCATCACCCCGCCGATGATGGCGAGCGGCTGCGCCACCATGATGATGAAGGGCTGGATGAAGGAGTTGAACTGGCTC
>JAIOJM010000071.1 GCA_019911785.1 Sulfuricella sp.
GCCCCGGCATGATGGGGGGCTACGGAGGCGGCTACGGAATGGGCCCCGGCATGATGGGTGGCTACGGCTACGGAATGGGTCCAGGAATGATGGGTGGCTATGGCCATGGCATGGGCCCCGGGATGATGGGTGGCTACTGGGGAAGCGGCCTTGACCTGACTGAGGAGCAGCAGGCCAAGATCAACAAGATACAGGACGAAACCCGCAAGGCGCACTGGGCCTTGATGAGCACCATGATGGACCAGCAGGCCAAGCTGCGGGACCTTTACTCGGCCCCCAAACAAGATGCGGCCGCCATCGACGAGGCCTACAAAGCTTTCGGCAAACTGCAGCAACAGATATACGACTCTTCGGTAGAAGCCCAGAAACGCATGGAGGCCGTCCTGACCAAGGAGCAGCAGGAAAAGCTGCGTAATTATTGGCGAGGAGGGTCGAGGCCCAACAAATAAGCCCCCCAACCAAGGTCAAAGGGCGCGCAAAGACAAGCGAGTTGGAGCGTTCTTTTTGACCCAAAGCCGGTCTAAGTGGCTAGACATTGTTCATGCGGGAGGAATAGGGGAGAGAGAGCAGATTGAAGGAGGCTCAAATGAAATTCATCAAACCGTTTTCCTGGGGCGTGCTTGCGTTTGGATTGTTGCTGGCCGTTTATTTCGGAGTGGTTGGCTTGATTTCGGGGTGGAGTTTTGCCCTCGAACAATTCGCCACTTTCTGGTACTTCATCATCGCCCTGGCGCTGGGTTTCGGCATCCAGGTGGGGCTGTACACCTATCTCAGGCTGCTCGTCGGTGCACAAGGAGTGTCTCGCAACGTAGTCGCCGCCTCAGGCACGACCTCCACCGCCGCAATGGTGTCCTGTTGCGCCCATTACCTAGTCAACATTCTGCCCATCCTGGGCGTCACGGGGTTCATCACCCTGGTCGCCCAATATCAAGTCCAACTCTTTTGGCTCGGTTTGGCTTTCAATCTCGCGGGCATTCTGTATATCGCGCCGAAGGCCATTAGAGCCTCTCAGGAGCATAAACAATGTCTAAGCAACGCGTAATCAGTTTCGCGCTGGCGATTTTCGGAACTTTCCTTTTCTACGCCGCCGGCTCCGTCGAGGCGCGGGCAGCGGAACCGGCTCCGGCTCCGGCACCCCAAACCAGCCGTGAGGGAGGTGTGACAATCATCGTTGCTCCCCAGGGATTCTCGAACGAAGCAAGAACATGGGACTTTGCGGTAACCCTGGAAACCCATACTCAGCCCCTGGACGACGACTTGGCCAAATCTTCGAAACTTCTCGGCGATGGAAAGCCTTATCGTCCCCTCGGTTGGGAGGGGGCTCCCCCAGGCGGACATCACCGAAATGGCTTGTTGCGCTTCAAGGCCATTACGCCACCGCCGCAAGCGGTGGAACTGCAAATCCGACGAGCCGGCGAGGCCACACCGCGAAGCTTCCGATGGATTCTGAAACAGGACCAACGGGAGTGACCATGCCTTCGCCGCGTACACCAAGGGTTAATCGTCGACAGTGGGGTGCAGGATGAGCACTCGGCTTTCGGCTACGCACCCTTTCCCGGTCCGGGACCTGCCGCGTTTGGGCAGCATTCTCCGGGTCGCGGTGGATAAGGGCTGGGGCCATTATGTGGACCGCCTGCGGCTGAAAGGCTATCTTCCGGGCGGCGCCGAAACCGCCGAAGCCAAACTCGGCGATACCCGGCGGCTGCGGGCGGCGCTGGAAGAGCTCGGTCCCGCCTTCGTCAAGTTCGGCCAGATGCTCAGCGTGCGCCAGGACCTGTTCCCCGACGACGTGATCCAGGAACTCCAGAAGCTGCAGGATGCCGTGCCGCCTTTCCCCACGGAACTGGCCCGCCGCATCGTCGAGGACGAGCTGGGCGGGAACCTGTCCGGGCTTTTCGCCGCCTTCGACGAGACGCCGCTGGCCGCCGCCTCCATCGCCCAGGTCCACACCGCGACTCTGCCCGACGGCACCGCGGTCATTGTCAAGGTACAGCGCCCCGGCATCGAACAGTTGATCCAGGCCGACCTGGAAATCCTGTTCTTCCTGGCGCGGATGCTCCACAGCCACGTGCCGGAAAGCCGGCGCTACGATCCCATCGGGCTGGTGGAGGAATTCGCCGAGACCATCGGGCGAGAGCTGGACTTCAACCTGGAGGGCCGCAACGCCGACCGATTGCGCCACAATTTCGAGGGCGACCCCTCGGTCTACGTCCCCCAGGTGTTCTGGGGGGGGTCCGCCAAGCGGGTCCTTACCATGGAACTGAGCCGCGGCCACAAGATCGGCGCCGACCGCCCGCCCGATCCGGCGGAGCGGCACCGTCTGGCGGAGCTGCTGGCCCGCGTCTTCCTCACCCAGCTGTTCGAGCACGGCTTCTTCCACGGCGATCCCCACCCCGGCAACGTGTTCCTCATGGAGGACGGGCGCCTGTGCTTTCACGACTTCGGCATCATGGGCCGGCTCTCCCCCGCGGACCAGGAGAACCTGAGGAAGCTGTTTCTCGCCCTGATCGTCCGGGACGCGGAGTGGCTGGCTGAGGTCTATGTCGATATGGGGGTCGCCGCGGCCGACGTGGACCGGGCCGCATTTGCGCGGGACCTGGACGAATCCCTCGAACAGTATTACGCCGCTGCCGCCCACGAGTATTCCTTTGCCGAGATCCTGCGCCAGTTCATCCGTTTGGGGCAACGCTACCAGATCCGGGTGCCGCGGGAGCTGCTGCTGGTCGCCAAGGCCTTCATGGAAATCGAATCCCTGGCTCACAGCCTGGACCCCGCTTTCAACATGCTGCTGGCCCTCCAGGCCTACGTCCCGCGCATGGTGGGCCGCCAGATGCTGCCCGAGACGGGCATGACCGGCAACCTGGTGCGGGGCTACCGCAGCGCGGCGGCGTTGCGGCTTGCGCTGGCTGAGTTCCCGGAACTGCTGGCCAGGGGCCTGCGCCAGTTGCAGAAGGGAGAAGCGACTTTGCGGGTCCGCCACGAACATCTGGAAGACCTGGAGGAGCACTTCGACCGGGCGAGCAACCGCATCGGTTTCAGCCTGATCATCGCCGCCATCGTGGTGGCCTCCTCCATCGTGATGTCGTTCCACACCGGCCCGCACTTCCAGGGCATTCCCCTGCTAGGCCTGCTGGGCTACCTGCTGGCGAGCTTTCTCGGCCTGTGGTGGGCGGTGGCGATCCTGCGGTCCGGAAAATTGTAAGGAAGCGCCCCATGGAACTGGCACAGCCCGGAATCATTACCGCTCCGCCGCAGGGGGAAAAGCGCTGCCATGTCTGCGGCACTCCCATCGCCGGCCTGCCCTTCATCCGGGAGGGCGAGGAATACTGCTGCGAAGCTTGCTTTCTCGGACGCAAGGAATACCGTGGCATCGAGGCGGAGCGGGACAGCGCCTATCTCGCCCTCGCGGAGGCGCTGGCGGCGGCTCTGGACACGCGTGAGCACCAGACCGGGCTCCATTCCAAGCGGGTGGCCTGCCATACCCTGGTGTTGGCGCGGCGATTCACCGACGATCCGGAACGGCTGCGCCAAGTCTACTGGGGCGCCCTGCTCCACGACTTGGGCAAGATCGGCATCCCCGACGCCATCCTCCTCAAGTCGGAGCCCCTGACCGAGGACGAATGGGCCGTCATGCGCACCCATCCGGAGATCGGCCAGCGCATCCTGGCGTCCGTGCCCTTCATGGCGGAGGCGTCCGAGATCGTGCTGAGCCACGAGGAGCGCTTCGATGGTGCAGGCTACCCGCGCGGGCTGGCGGGCGACGCCATCCCGCTATGGGCGAAGCTGTTCGCGGTGATTGACACCCTGGATGCGATGACCTCCGATCGGCCTTATCGCAAAGGATTGTCCTTCGACGCAGCGAAGGCGGAGATTCTGCGCTTAACCGGTACGCAGTTCGATCCGCTGGCGGTGGAGGCATTCAGCGCCGAGGAAAAAACCTTGCGCGAGATGGTGGCGGTGAAGTGTGGCGAGGCGTCTATCGCGATGGAGGCAGGCTGAAAAAAGCAGACTAAAGGTTTTAACAGGAGAAAAACATGAAAACCATCGGCCCCGGTTTCACCTTGGCCCAGGACACGCACAGAAATATTAAAGAGATCGATGTCAGCGTCCAGGGTGTGGCCTTGGATTACGCCGCCGCTCACATCCTCGCCTGCGCCCTTGCCGAGAAAGCCGCCGGGGAGACGATGCTAGTCGCTTGGCTCGACGGTAAAAACAATGTGGGTTATCCGGAAGTGCAAGAGTGCACCGGCGACAAGCCCGGCTGGCTCGCTTACGCTGAAAGCCATGGCGGCAACCTGGAGGTGAATGTCAACGGCGGCGAGTTTGTTTTCGTCTTCGCGACAGGATTGAAAAATCAAGGAGGCTGAGATGGCAACCGATCCGGTATGCGGCATGACGGTGGGCGAGGGCGCGGCGGCGGGAGCTGCCATTTACGCAGGCACGACCTACTATTTCTGCTCGGAAAACTGCCTGCGCAAGTTCGAGGCCAATCCAGCCACTTACGTTCATGCCGGCAGCCAGGCGCACGGGATGAACCCGCATGCGGGTCACGCCCATGCCATGCCCGCCGCGCCAGCCGTGGCAAAAAAAGACATGGCCAAGGATCCCATCTGCGGCATGCTGGTGGACAAGGCCAGCGCGCTCAAAACCGAGCGCGCGGGGCGCGCCTATTATTTCTGCAGCGTGGGTTGCCAGCGCACCTTCGAATCGCCCGAATCCGAACTCAAGTCGATGCGCACCCGGGTTGCGATTGCGCTCACCGGCGTGCTGTTCCTGGCCATTCTGCGCGCCGGCGCTTTCCTCGCCTTGGCGGCGGGCGCTACCATCGTCAGTTGGGCGCCGATCCCCGCCCTTCCCTGGTTCACCTGGGGGATGTGGCTGTTCCTGCTGGTGACCCCGGTGCAGTTCATCGGCGGCTGGGGGTTCTACAAGGGCGCCTGGAACGCCGTCCGTACCCGCACCATCAACATGGATTTCCTGATCGCGCTGGGCACGTCGGTGGCCTATTTCTACAGCGTCGCCGTGATCTTTTTTCCCGAGGTTTTGCCGGTGAAGGTCGCGGAACGGGATGTGTATTTCGAGGTTTCCGCCGTCATCATCGCCTTCGTGCTGCTGGGCAAGTACATGGAGGAGATGATCAAGAAACGCTCCTCCGCCGCGGTGCGCAAGCTGCTCGACCTGAAGCCCGCCACGGCGCACGTGATGCGCGAGGGGAACGAAATGGAAGTGCCGGCGGAATCCGTAATGGTGGACGAAACCGTGGTGGTGCGCCCGGGCGAGAAAATTCCGACCGACGGCGTGGTGCTGGAAGGTGCATCCAGCGTTGACGAATCCATGCTCACCGGGGAATCCATGCCGGTGGAAAAGGCGCCGGGGGCGCAGGTGATCGGCGGTACCCTGAACCGCACCGGGCTGCTCCGTTTCAAGGCGACGCGGGTCGGCGCGGAAACCGCGCTGGCGCAGATCATCAAGATGGTGGAAGAAGCGCAGGCTTCGAGCGCGCCGATCCAGCGCATCGCCGACCAGGTCACCGGCTATTTCGTGCCCGCCGTGGTGGGGATTGCCGTTCTTTCCTTCACCGGCTGGTGGCTGGCGGGCAACTTTCCGCAGGGGCTGCTCGCCTTCATTGCCGTGCTCATCATCGCCTGCCCGTGCGCGCTGGGCATCGCCACGCCGGCGGCGCTGATGGTGGGTGTCGGCAAGGGCGCGGAAAACGGCATCCTGATCCGCGGCGCGGAAATCCTGGAGCGCGCGCAAAAACTCACGGCGGTGGTGTTCGACAAAACCGGCACGCTTACGCGCGGCGAGCCCAACGTGACCGATGTGATTACGCTGGGTGCGCTCGACGAGTCCCAAGTGGTGCGCTTCGCCGCCGCCGTGGAAGCGGGCTCGGAGCATCCGCTGGGCGAATCCATCGTGCGCGCG
>JAIOJM010000072.1 GCA_019911785.1 Sulfuricella sp.
GCCACCATGAACAAGCTGCACGCCCAGCACACGCGCAAGAGCAACCAGCTGACCCTGCGCCAGGTGATGCAGGAAATCCTGTCGGAGTATCAGGGCATCGCCGCCGCGCTGGCGACCGACAACGCCGAACAGGCGGCCGACGGTGCGCGCCGCCTTGCCAATCACCGCATCCCGAAAGGCGGTTTGCTGCCTTATTTCCCGCTGGACAAGATGAACAGCACGGACATGGCTGTGTTGCCGGCAATGAACGATGCGGTCGAGGGTAGTGCGCTCAGGCTGGCCGAGGCGGCCGAAAAGGGTGACATGGCCATGGCGGCGACGCACATGAGCGACATCATGAGCGGTTGCGTGGCCTGCCATCAAAAATTTCGCGGCGTACCTGGAGTGAGTTCGCAGCTGATGACTCCGGTTGCAGCGAAAGCGAAGTAAACATTATAAAAATTTGGAGGAGGATACATGATGAATAGAAAATATCTTGCAGCAGGCGCCATGGGAGCGACATTGTTAGGGTTTGGCCAGGCCGCGCTGGCCACCAACGGCGACCAGTTGTTTGGTGTAACTGCAATACAGAGGAGCATGGCCGGCGCGGTAGTGGCAGCGCCGCCTGATTCGGCGACATTGATGACCAACCCGGCCGGCCTGGCGGAACTGGGCATGAAGGAGGTGCGATTCGATTTGGGATTCGGGGTTCTGAATCCGACGCGCAAGGTCAATAGCAGTGAAAGCGATTCGAACTATTACCTGATCCCTGCCGGTGCAGTGGGGTTCAACGTCAACGACAGGCTATACCTCGGCATGGGAATGGGCGGACTGTCCGGGATGGGGGTGGATTTCTCCGATGTCGCACCTGCTGCTGGCAACCAGGCATTTGTGACCACTAAGCAGTTCTACAAGATCGCACCGGGCTTCGGCTACAAGGTCAGTGACAAGCTTTCCGTCGGCGCTGCGCTCAACATCGACTACCAGAGCCTGGCGATGCACAATGGACTGATTGGAGCGGCGGGTCTTTCATTGCCCCAAAACCAAGTCTATGGCTACGGCATGACAGCCGGCCTGATCTACCATGTGAACGACAAAGTCCAGATTGGCGCATCCTGGGTCAGCAAGCAAAACATGGGCGAGTTCAAGTGGAACACGAACTCGGGGGAATACCGTATGACCATGGATGGGCCACAGCAATTCGCCTTGGGCGTAGCATTCAAGCCGTCTCCAGGGCTTCTGGTCGAGGCGGACGTCAAACGCATCCAGTTCAGCGAGGTGCTGGGATCGGTTCCGCTGATCCATGCCGCTGGCACCCCGGGACCGACAAGTCTGGATTTCGGCTGGGATGATCAGACTGTTTACATGATTGGCGTGCAGAAGGAAATCGATCCAAAAACCACGCTGCGCTTTGGATTCAACTACGGTAAATCACCTATCGGGCCGGAGGATGTGAAGTCGAATATCGGCTCCCTGGCCGTCACCGAGAAGCATTTTACGCTCGGCCTGACCCGGCAGATAAGCCAGAAGGTGTCCGGCACTCTGTCCTACGTCCGCGCTTTCCACAACGAAGTAACCTCGACAGATGGCACAACCAAGATCGAGCTTGAGCAGAACGTCGCCAATATGCAGCTCAGCTACGCATTTTAAGAAAGGGAGCAATCATGACCGTTGATAAAATCGTTCATCTGATGGCCGGCAGCATGGTGCTGCTCAGCGTTGCGCTGAGCCATTTCGTCGATCCCGCCTGGATCTGGCTGACCGTGTTCGTGGGCGCCAATCTGGCGCAGAGCGGCCTGACCAACTTCTGCCCGCTCGCCTTCACGCTGAAAAAGGCCGGCGTGCCGGAAGGCGAATGCTGTTCCAAGTAACACGACGCCCCCTCGCGTGTGTGTTTTTAGCGGCCTTCTGGCCGCTTTTTTTTGATATTGTGCGATCAGCCTGAAATCGAAGCGAATAAAGGGGATTAATGGCTATAATTACGGAAAATGAAACCCGAAAACCACAGCCACTGATGGCTGAGCCAAAACGTAAACGCAAATCTGCCGAAGCCCGGCGCAACGACATCGTCGAGGCGGCGATGGAGATCATTGGCCATGAAGGCGTGGCGAAGCTGACTACACGCGCGCTTTCCAAGGCGGTGGG
>JAIOJM010000073.1 GCA_019911785.1 Sulfuricella sp.
CGTTTACCGTACCCCTCTTCGACGAGTTTATGAAACGGATCATGCCAAACACGCCGGCGAAACGCCGATAATGCGGTGCAAGGTAGTGTATTAAGGCGGAGTTTAAAAATGTCGGCTAACCATCCCGTTTCTTTTTTCGACCAGCAGTTCCAGAAACAGGTCAGCGAGCAGAGCTTTGCCCTCAACCCGTTCGAGGAGGTTGCCCTGCCGTATCTGCTGGGCAGCGTGCTGGATCTCGGCTGCGGGCTGGGGAATCTGGCGGTCGAAGCGGCGCGGCGCGGCGCTTCGGTGGTGGCGGTCGATGCCAGCCCGACGGCGGTGGCGCATATCCAGCGCGTGGCGGAACAGGAGAAGCTGGCACTGCAAGGGGTTCAGGCCGATCTGTCGCACTACCGGATCGATGGCCAGTACGACACCATCGTGGCGATCGGCGTGCTGATGTTCTTCGAACGGGAGCGGGCGCTGGCCTTGCTCGATGAAATCCAGCAGCACGTGAAGCCCGGCGGCCGCGCCGTGATCAATGTCCTGATCGAGGGCACGACTTTTCTCGGCCTGTTCCAGCCGGGGCATTTTTACCTGTTCGGTCGCGAGGAGCTTGTGCAGCGCTTTGCCGGCTGGCAGCTGCTGGAGCATGTTTATCAGACCTTCCCCGCGCCGGAGAATACCGAGAAGGTGTTTGCGACGATAGTCGCCCGGAAGGTTTGATCCTTAAAAACAGCGTTTCACCGCAAAGGACGCGAAGGCTCGCAAGGGAAAACGACGCGTTAATTAAGGAAGCGCTGATTAAATGGCAAATCGTCATTCCGCCCCGGATTACCCCCTTCCGGGGTGACGGCCAGGCCGGAATCTAGAAAATTCAAAGCACTGGACACCGGCTTCCGCCGGTGCGACGAATTAATCAGCGGTTCCTTAAGCCTTTTGAGTTCTTGAATTCCTTCGCGTCCCTTGCGTCCTTTGCGGTTCAATGGTTTTTTCCAGGTTCAGGTGTTTCTTCGGATAGCTTCCCGATCTGCCGGTCGTGCATCCTGCCCAGCAAAGCCAGCGCGGCGATGGTGCCGATCAGCGCATAAGCCATGTCCGACTGGGTATCCCAGGCATAGCCCTGCGTTCCGAGAAAGGCCTCGGCCGCTTCTTCCGACGCCAGCGCTACCCACCATTCGACCAATTCGTACAGCGCACTGATCGCCAGGCAGATGCTTGCGACGATGAAGAACAGCCACTTCCCCGATGCGACCACGGCATTGCGGATCAGGATTTCCCGCGCCACGATGGCCGGGACGAAGCCCTGGGCGAGGTGGCCGAGCTTGTCGTAATTGTTTCTCTGCCAGCCGAAATAATCCCTGAGCGGGTCGAGCAGGGGCGTTTCGGCATAGGTGTAATGCCCGCCGATCATCAGGATCAGGCAGTGAATCAGGATCAGGAAATAGGCCAGGGGCGTGAAGGGGAAGCGGCGGCGCGTGGCCGCCAGCAGCACGAAGGCGATCATTGCCGGCAGGACTTCGAGCAGCCAGGTGAGGGTATCCTTGGGGTGGGTGCCCGACCAGATCAGGGTGGCGAAATAGACCGTGACCCAGAGTGCGGCCATGGCGGGAGTGGATTTATTCGGTCTGATCAACGCTGTCCCACGGTTCCAGCTTGTAGCGTGGCGGCTTGCTCATCAGATAGAGCACGATGCCGCAGCTGAGGAAGAACAGGGTGGTGGCGAACATGCTGGCGGTGACGACATCGCCGCTGCCGCGCGTGGCCAGGAGATAGATGAGGATCGCCAGGCTCACGACCATGCTGAAGAACGAGGCGACGGCGAAGCCGAAAGCGATTTTTCTGCCGATGGTGCGGGGGGTCATTGAGGTTCCTTGGTTGGGTTAATCAGGGGATTCAGGCTTCGTAGTCGACTACGCGGCGCTCGCCGCGGACCGACTTCACGAAGGGGACGACCTCGTTGTGCGCGGGGTGTGCCTGGTAGGCCTGCAGCGCGGCATTGCTCTCGAATTCGGAGTACAGCACCACGTCGGAGGATTCATTTTCCTTGCTGAAATCGATGCCGACTTCCAGCTTGAGCAGGCCGGGGATGCGGCCGTTGAGGCTTTCCAGCTGGCGCTTCAGTTCCTGCGCGTTGGCCGCCTTGTCGCCAGCATCTTCCCGCAGCCGCCACATGACGATGTGCTTGATCATCACTTTTCTTCCTTTTCGGCGCTGCCGAAATCGCAGCGGATATTTTTCAGTTCATTGCGATAGGTGCTCCCATCGCCGTAATCGGTGAAGCGGCTGTAGCGCGAATGAGCCTGAAGTATGCGCTGGGCGTGCTTGATCGGGCACCAGTACTGCTCCGTCCGCGCCACGATTTCCTTGGCGTAGGACATCAGGCCATTGGCGTAGGAGCAATAGCCGCAGTTGATCTTCTCGAGGAGGTTCAGGTAGGCGAGGTCCTGATGGTCGAAGATCAGGTAGTCGCTGCGCCTGACCTTGGGAATGCCGTAAATCGGGAAACAGATCAGCTGGTACAGAAAGACGAACGCATCCAGCAGCAACAGCGGGAAAATCATCGGATAAATGATCGGTGCGGTGAAGATATGGCGCGGTTTGGCATGCAGGACGTAGCGCAGCAGGTTGCTCCTGAGCTGCCTATGCTTCAGCAGGACTTCATTTTCGAAAAGAGCCTTGCGGTTTTCCAGGCTGAAGCGCAGCTCGTCCCGTTTTTTGGCGAGCTCGAGTTCAAGTTCTTCCTCGAGTCCCCTGATCCGCTCGATCAGTTCACTGATCTGCGGCGTCATCGGCTATTTTGCGGTGAGTATGGTCAGCGTCGCCTGCAGCGCTTCCGCCACTTCGCGGCCAAGCGCGGTGAGGTAGCCGCCGTCGGCCAGGGTCACCAGTTTCTTGTCGTGCAGCCGCTGCACTGCGGCGATCACCGCGGGCTCGGCATCCTTGTGCACCTTGATGCCTTCCTGCATGGTGTCGAGGTCGTAGTGGGCGAGGAAGTTCAGTTCTGCGACGAGGTCGGGGGTCAGTTTTGGAGGTGGTATCAACATGGTGTGCCTTTCTGGGAAGTTTGTGGCTATTGTGGCACGGAAACAGGCTCTGCTCCATCCGGCCCGTCTTCTTTTTTCACCTTGCGGTTCGATCCGGCCACCATGTCGTACACGAACAGGCGGCAATCCAGCGCGCCGTTGAAAAGTGGGATGCGGCGCGACACCGAAAGCCGGATCAGTTTGGCCAGGCGCATGTCCGCGCTGAGGAAGCAGGCGCGCCAGCCGCCGAATTTCTGCTTGAGCAGGTCGCCGATTTTGGGGTAGAGCCGCGCCATTTCTTCCTGCTCGCCGATGCGCACGGCGTAGGGCGGGTTGGCGACCAGCACGCCGGTCGGCGCGGGCGGCGTGACGTCGAGCAGGTTGATCTGCTTCAGGGTCACCACTTCCTCCAGCCCGGCGGCATCCAGGTTGGCGCGTGCCGCTATCAGCACGGTGCTGGAAACGTCGCTGCCGTAGATCGGCAAGGGCGTTTTCGGCAGCTCCGCCGCGGCGGCTTCCTGGTAGATCGCATCCCAGGTCGCAGCATCGAAATTTTTCATCTGTTCGAAAGCGAACCAGCGTTCCGAACCGGGCGCGATGTTGAGCGCCATCTGTGCGGCCTCGATGAGGAAGGTGCCGCTGCCGCACATCGGGTCGATCAGCGGCATCCCCGGCTGCCAGCCGGCGAGATGCAAAATTCCCGCTGCCAGGTTTTCGCGCAGCGGCGCTTCGCCCTGCTCCTTGCGGTAGCCGCGCTTGAACAGCGCCTCGCCGGAGGTGTCGAGGTAAAGCGACACCCGGTCTGCGGTGAGAAAGGCGTACACCCGCATGTCCGGCGCGGCGGTATCGATGCTCGGCCGTTCGCCGCCGGCTTTGCGGAACTTGTCGCAGATGGCGTCTTTGATTTTCAGGGTGACGAAATCCAGGCTGCGCAGGGGGCACTTGATCGCGCTGACCTTGACGCGAAAAGTCTGTTCGACATTGAAATAGCTCGGCCAGGGCAGGGCCAGGGCGGCGCGGAAGATATCCTCCTCGCTGCGGTAAGGCTGTTCGACCAATTTCCACAGGACGCGGCTGGCGACCCGGCTCCACAGGTTGACGCGATAGCACAGTGCCAGGTCGCCGGCAAAGCCGACGCCGCCGTCGGTGGGTTCGATGGCGGCAGCGCCGAGCTTTTCCAGTTCGGTGGCCAGAGGAGCTTCCAGGCCGCGTGGGCAGGGGGCGAAATAGTGTTGGGGGGCATCCATGGATAAGTCCTAGAAAAAACGGTTTAACCGCAAAGGCGCAAAGACGCAAAGATCACTTGAACAAGAAGCCCATGTTAAATCGCTCTTCCTTGGCGCCTTTGCGTCTTTGCGGTTCATGTATTTGCGGGTTATTTCAATAACCGCCGCCGGGTCAGCACCAGCGCGATATAAAAACCGACGCCGCCATAGGCGAGCAGCGCCACAACGTGAGCGAGCACTTGCTGCGGTGCACCGCCCTGCACCAGCGGCCGGGCCAGTGCGATGGCATGGGTCAGCGGGAGCCAGGCCGATATTGTTTGCAGCCATGGCGGCAGCTGGTCGACCGGATAGAACACGCCGCACAGCAGCACCATCGGCGTGATCACCAGGGTGAAGTAATACATGAAAAAATCATAGTTGGGCGAAAGCGCGTTCATCACCAGCCCCATGCCGGAAAAGCAGAAACCGATCAGGATGATCAGCGGGATCAGCCACAGGGTCTGGCCGAAACTCGCCAGGCCCAGCGCCCAGACGATGACCAGGATCGCCAGGCCGGAGAGCAGGCTCTTGCTGGTGGCCCAGAGCAGTTCGGCGAGCAGCACGTCGTCCAGGGTCAGCGGCGCGTTGAGGATGGCCTCCCAGGTTTTCTGCACGTGCATGCGCGAAAAGCCCGAGTAGAGTACCTCGAAAGTGGCGCTGTTCATGGTGCTGTAGCACACCGTGCCGGCGGCGAGGAAGGTCAGGTAGGGCACGCCGCCCACTTCGGGCAGCAGGCCGCCCAGCCCGTAACCCAGGCCCAGCATGTAGAACGCCGGGTCGGCCAGATTGCCGAGGATGGAGGGGATGGCGAGCTTGCGCCATACCAGGAAATTGCGCCGCCATACCGGGATGAAGCGCAGGCTCAGGGTGGGCAGGCGGAAATATTGGGTTTTCATTGTTCAGTCGCGCAAGTCGCGCCCGGTAAGCTTGAGAAATACATCTTCCAGGCTGGCCGGGCGGTTCAGGTAGCGCAGATCGGTCCGGTTGCACAGTTGCTGCACCAGCGCCTCGCTGTTGCGGGTGTAGCAGAACACGGTTTCGCCTACCTTTTCGACCCGTTCGCAATAAGTGCTGCTGTGTGCCGCCATCCAGCCTGCCACCCCTTCACCATAGACTTCCACCACCTGAGGTTCAATGTGGTTTCTGATCAATTCGTGCGGGCTGCCGGTGGCAATGATTTTGCCGTGATCCATGATCGCGAGCCGGTCGCACAGGCGCTCCGCCTCTTCCATGAAATGGGTGGTGAGCAGGATGGTCTTGCCCTGGTTGAGCAGCCGTCGCAAGCCCTGCCACATCATGTGCCGCGCCTGGGGGTCGAGGCCGGTGGTCGGTTCGTCCAGAAAGATCAGGTCGGGGTCGTTGACCAGTGCCCGCGCCAGGGTAAGTCGCCGCTTCATGCCGCCGGAGAGGGCGTCGATGCGCGCGTCGGCGCGGTGCTCCAGGCCGGCGAATTCGAGCAGTGCCGGGATGCGCACGGCGGTCTCGGCATCTTTCATGCCGAAATAGCGGCCATAGGCCAGCAGGTTTTCGTGCACCGTGAAGTCGGGATCGAGATTGTCCATTTGCGGTACCACCCCTACCCGCATCCTCGCCTCGCGCGCCTTGCCGGGAACCGGCAGGCCGAGCATGGAAATCGTGCCGCCATCCGGCGCAGTCAGCCCCAGCGCCAGGCGCAGGGTGGTGGTCTTGCCCGCCCCGTTCGGCCCGAGCAGGCCGAAGCATTCGCCCTTCTTCACGGCGAGGTCGACCCCGGCCACCACTTCGAGCGGGCCGTAGGACTTGCGCAGTCCACGGATGTTCAGCAACGGCATGAGTCGGCCACGATCTGGGCAAGCAGGTTGAGCTGGCCATGGAAGAAATGCCCCGCGCCCGGCACCACGGTGAGCGGCAGATTCTGCGGCCGCGCCCAGTCGAGCACGTCGGCCAGCGGCACGACTTCGTCCTGTTCGCCGTGGATCACCAGCGTATCGGCCGGCACAGCGCCGACGTCGAAGTGTTTCACCGCCGGGGCGACCAGCACCAGCCGTTGCGCTTCAACCTGTTCCAGCACTCGGGTCTGGACGTAGCCGCCGAAGGAAAATCCGGCCAGCATGACGGGCAGATTGCCCAGCTCGCGCCGCGCATGGCCGGCCAGCGCCAGCATGTCCCCGGCTTCGCCGACGCCGTGATCGAATTCCCCCGCGCTTTGCCCGACGCCGCGGAAGTTGAGGCGAAATGCAGCTAGCCCGAGGCGGCTGAAAGTCTTGGCCAGGGTAGTCACCACCTTGTTGTCCATGGTGCCGCCATACAGCGGATGGGGATGGGCGACCAGGGCGATGCCGCGGCATTCGCCGCTGGGCATGGCGGCAGCCGCTTCCAGTCTGCCGGCCGGTCCGTCGATGAAAAAGTGCTGCGAG
>JAIOJM010000074.1 GCA_019911785.1 Sulfuricella sp.
CGACCACTACGAAGAATTCCGCGACCCGATGGAAGCCGCGCGCGGCGCCGACCTGGTCACCACCGACGTGTGGACCAGCATGGGCTTCGAGGCCGAGAACGAAGAACGCAAGCGCGATTTCGAAGACTGGCAGGTGGATGCCGACATGATGCGCCTGGCCAAGCCCGACGCCCTGTTCATGCACTGCCTGCCCGCCCACCGCGGCGAGGAAGTCGCAGCCGAAGTGATCGACGGCCCGCAGAGCGTGGTGTGGGACGAGGCGGAGAACCGGCTGCACGTGCAGAAGGCGCTGATGGAATATCTGCTGCTGGGCAAAGTCAATTGAGTGAGGGGTGAAGAGTGAGGAGCAAAACCCTCCTCTCCTCACTCCTCACTCCTCACTCCTCACTGGAGTTTCAAATGAGCAACGTCAACAAAGTCGTCCTCGCCTATTCCGGCGGGCTGGACACCTCGGTCATCCTGAAGTGGCTGCAGGACACCTATCAGTGCGAAGTCGTCACCTTCACCGCCGACATCGGCCAGGGAGAGGAGCTCGAACCGGCGCGCAACAAGGCGCTGCAATTCGGCATCAAGCCGGAACAGATCTACATCGACGACCTACGCGAGGAATTCGTCCGCGACTTCGTCTTCCCGATGTTCCGCGCCAACACCGTCTACGAGGGCGAATACCTGCTCGGTACCTCGATCGCCCGTCCGCTGATCGCCAAGCGGCTGATCGAGATCGCCAGGGAAACCGGCGCGGTCGCGATCTCGCACGGCGCCACCGGCAAGGGCAATGACCAGGTGCGCTTCGAACTCGGTGCCTATGCCCTCAACCCGGAAATCAAGATCATCGCGCCTTGGCGCGAGTGGGACCTGCTCTCGCGCGAGAAGCTGCTGGCTTATGCCGAGAAGCACGGCATCCCGGTGGAAATGAAGCACAAGGCTGGCGGTTCCCCCTACTCGATGGACGCCAACCTGCTGCACATCAGCTACGAAGGCCGCCACCTGGAAAACCCCGCCGCCGAGGCCGAGGAAGACATGTGGCGCTGGACGGTGTCGCCCGAAAAGGCGCCCGACCAGGCCGAGTACCTCGACATCGAATACGTGGGCGGCGACCCGGTGGCGCTCAACGGCAACAAGCTTTCCGCCGCTGAAATGCTCGCCGAACTCAACCGCCTCGGCGGCAAGCACGGCATCGGCCGCCTCGACCTGGTGGAAAACCGTTACGTCGGCATGAAATCGCGCGGCTGCTACGAGACGCCCGGCGGCACCATCATGCTCAAGGCCCACCGCGCCATCGAATCCATCACCCTGGACCGCGAAGTGGCGCACCTCAAGGACGACCTGATGCCGCGCTACGCCAGCATGATCTACAACGGCTACTGGTGGGCGCCCGAGCGCCGCGCCCTGCAGGTGCTGATCGACGACACCCAGCGGCACGTCAACGGCTGGGTGCGGGTAAAACTCTACAAGGGCAACGTCATCGTGGTCGGACGCGATTCCAGGACTGACTCGCTGTTCGACCCCACCATCGCCACCTTCGAGGACGATGCCGGCGCCTATAATCAAGCGGATGCGGGCGGCTTCATCAAGCTCAACGCGCTGCGGCTGCGCATTGCGGCCAAGTTGCAAAATCGTTAATTTAACCGCAGAGGCGCAGAGGCGCAGAGACGCAGAGAGAATCGGATTTCCTCTGCTTCTCTGCGCCTCTGCGGTAAATGAAAGGAAAAAATACCATGACCCAATTCGACAATGTCTCCGTCGTCAAGAAAGCCAACGTCTACTTCGACGGCAAGTGCGTCTCCCACACCGTGCTGTTTCCGGATAGCAGCAAGAAAACCGTCGGCGTGATTTTCCCGAGCAGCCTCACTTTCAACACTGGCCTGCCGGAGCTGATGGAGATCAATGCCGGCGTGTGCAAGGTGAAACTGGCGGGCGAGAAGGACTGGAAAACCTACAAGGCGGGCGAGAGCTTCAGCGTGCCGGGCAACACCAGCTTCGACATCGAAACCGTGGAGATGCTGGACTACGTCTGCCATTTCATCACCGAGTCCACCTGCTGCGCGGGTTAAAGGGGAGTCAGCCATGCCGACATTCGATATCGTTTCCGAAGTAGACAAACAGGAATTGCGCAACGCCGTTGACCAGGCCAACAAGGTTATCGGCGGCCGCTTCGATTTCAAGGGCTCGGATTCGCGCGTCGATCAGGCGGAATATGTGCTGACGATCTACGCCGACGACAACTTCAAGCTTGAGCAGA
Organism: Sulfuricella sp.; assembly: GCA_019911785.1. The sequence continues at coordinate 2,243 of JAIOJM010000074.1, forward strand.
TCTTCGACATCGTCAACCAGACATTCGGCAAGCGCAACATCGACGTGAGCTGCCTGGACAAGGGCAAGGTCGAGAAAATCAGCGGCAACAAGGTCAAGCAGACCGTTACCGTCAAGACCGGCGTGGAAACCGAACTGGCGAAGAAAATCGTCAAGCTGATCAAGGATTCCAAGCTCAAGGTCCAGGCCAGCATCCAGGGCGAAGCGGTGCGCGTCACCGGCGCGAAGCGGGATGTGCTTCAGGAAACCATCACGCTGGTCAAAAAATCCATCACCGACTTTCCGCTCCAGTTCCAGAACTTTAGAGACTAAAACCTTCCACCGCAGAGGACGCGGAGGACGCTGAGGAAATCTTTTCTTTACCCTGCGTCCTCCGCGTCCTCTGCGGTTAGTCTTTTATGGATTTAAACCATGCCTAAAGTCCTCGTCCCCCTCGCCCAGGGCTGCGAAGAAGTCGAAGCCGTCACCATTATCGACCTGCTGCGCCGCGCCAAAATTGAGGTTGTCTCCGCCGGGCTCGACGATCAGCCGGTAACCGCCAGCCGCGGCGTCCGCCTGATCGCCGACACCACTCTGGATGAAGCGCTGGAGCAGGAATTCGACATGATCGCGCTGCCCGGCGGCATGCCCGGCATGACCCATCTGAAGAACGATCCCCGCATCATCACCCTGCTGCAAAAAATGGCCAGTGATGGCAAGTACACCTGCGCCATCTGCGCCGCACCCGCCGTGCTGGCCGAAGCCGGCCTGCTGGCGGGCAAATCCGCGACCAGCTATCCCGGCTTCCTCGACAACCTGCCCGGCGTCACCCACAAGAATGATCCGGTGGTCAGGGACGGCAAGGTCATCACCTCGCGCGGGCCAGGCACGGCGATGGATTTCACCCTGGAACTGATCGAGGTTCTGGCCGGGAAGGCCCAGCGGGACGAAGTCGAAGCCGGTTTGCAGCGGCCGGGAAAATTCTGACGCTGCAACCGTCTCATGCTGGCTCCAGAGGCCGAATCATGTATACTTGACTAAATTACACAACTATTCAGCGGTGCCCCATGAGTTTCAAAATCCGCCTCCTGCCCAGCGGCAAAGAGTTCACCGCCGAGAAAAACGAAACCGTGCTTGAAGCCGCGCTCCGCTCCGGCATCGCGCTCAACTACAGTTGCAACAATGGCAGCTGCGGCGGCTGCGGCGGCAGGATAAAGTCCGGCCAGGTGCGCGAAACCCGGCAACACGATTTCCACTTCTCCGACACGCAGAAGGACCAGGGCCATGTGCTGCTGTGCGTCACCGCCGCGCAATCCGAACTGGAAATAGAGGTCAAGGAGGCGGGCGGCATCGAAGATATCCCGCTCCAGCGGATTCCCACCAAAATTGAGCTGATGGAGCGCGTTCAGGACGACACCATGATCCTGCACCTGCGCACGCCGCGCACGCAGACGCTGCGCTTTCTCGCCGGGCAGCACCTCAGCCTCGCCATCGCCGGCATGCCGCCACGCAACAAGTCGCTGGCCAGCTGTCCTTGCAACGCCATGCACCTGCAATTCCATATCCGCCGGGTGCTGGGCGATCCATTCTCGGAATACGTTTTCACCCAGCTGAAAACCTCTCAAACGGTGACGGTCGAAGGTCCATGGGGCAACTTCTCCCTGGATGAAAGCTCAAAGCGGCCCATCATCTTCGTCGCCTACGAAACCGGCTTCGCACCGATCAAAAGCATTATCGAGCACGCCATCGCCCTGGAGCTTGAGCAGCCGCTGCACCTCTACTGGATGGCGCACCGGCCCGGCAACCATTATCTGAATAACCTGTGCCGCTCCTGGCTCGACGCCCTGGACAACTTCAGTTACACGGCGCTGACGGGGAATGATTTATCCGGTGTATCCAGCTGGGAGGCGTCCGCCGACCCGGCGGTGGGCCAGCGCGACATGGAAGCTGCGGGTGCAGCGATCGTCGCCGATCATCCCGATATTGCCGGCTTCGACGTTTATCTCACTGCGCCGGAATCCGGCATGAATGGAATTGTTGAGCTGCTACAGCGGCACGGCCTGCCGAAAGGGCAGTTGCACCTGGACGTCATGAAGCGGTTCTAGCGCGTGAATAATTCCGGCTAGCGCACCAGCCCTTCTATCCACTTTGTATAGGGTTTCTGCGCAGCGGCATTCAAGCTCTTCACGCGCTCCGCCAGGTTTTCCAGGATCTCCGCCGGTTGCTGCACTACCGGGCTGGCGCTGGCGGAGGCAATTTCTTCCTCGCCCAGCTCACACCATTCCCGCACCATCTCTTCGGTCATTTCGATATGGCATTGCATGCCCAGATGCTTGCCCAGGGCGAACGCCTGATTTGCACAGTGCGTGTTGCCCAGGATGCCGGTAGCGCCGGGCGGAATCGTGAAGGTCTCGCCATGCCAGTGGAAGGCGTCGAATTTTTTCACCTCTCCGAACCAGGCCCTGGCCGTGGCATTGTCCGCCACCATCACCTCGCCCCAGCCGATTTCCTTGACCGGATTCCTGCCGACAACCCCGCCCAGGGCCTTGGCCATCAACTGTCCGCCGAGGCAGTGGCCGAGCACGGGAATGTCGGCCTGCGCCGCCTGCCGGATCAGTTCCAGGGAATGGGGTATCCACGGCAAGTCGTCGTTCACGCTCATCGGTCCGCCCATGAACACCAGGCCGCTGAACTGTCTGGCGTCTGTCGGCAGCGCGTCACCGGCATCGATCCTGAACAGCTGCCAGGGTATGCCGTGACTATCGAGAAATGTGGCAAAATAGCCTGGCCCCTCGCTGGGCGCATGACGAAAAATCGCAACCGGTTTCATGATCTGCATGATCTGGAGGAGTCCTGATGAGTTTAACATTGCGCCATTCTAACCTGCTCGGGCTGGCTATTCTACTATCCACCGCAAGCAGCGCCCCTGCCACCGAAGTCAACGTGGTCGGCCTGTTCAGCGGCAAGGCCATGGTCAGCATCAATGGCGGCAAGCACCGCGTAATAGCCGCTGGCGAGACCTCGCCGGAAGGCGTCAAACTGATCACCGCCGACTCCTCGACCGCAGTGCTGGAGATCGACGGCAAGCGCCAGAATTTGGGCATGGGCAAGAGCGCCACCATCCCGTCCGCCGATGGCGGCGGCAACCAGAGCGCAGTCCTGGCCGCCGATATCCAGGGCCATTTCGTCACCACCGGCAGCATCAACGGCACCAGCGCGCGCATGATGGTGGATACCGGGGCGACCATGGTATCGATGGGCAAAGATGAAGCGAGGCGGCTCGGAATTTCCTATCTCAACGGCGAACACGGCATGGTTTCCACCGCAAACGGCGTGGTCCCGGCCTACCGCGTCACCCTCAACACGGTGAGGGTGGGCAATCTCGTGCTGAACCAGGTCGACGGTCTGGTGCAGGAAGCCAGCATGCCCTACGTCCTGCTCGGCATGAGCTTCCTGAAAAGGCTGGAAATCAAGCAGGACGGGACTAACATGATGCTGCTGAAGAAATACTAGGCTGCTGGATTTGTCCACCCAAAATGTATACACTTAGACGTGCATACATAACAGGAGCGCGATCATGAAAACAGCCAAAGTATTCAAGCAGGGCAACAGCCAGGCCGTGCGGCTGCCCAAGGAGTTCCGCTTTCAGGACGATGAAATCTTCATCCGCAAGCAGGGCGATACCGTCCTGCTGATTCCCAAAAAAGCAGCGCGCTGGCAACATCTGAAGAACTGCATCGGTAAATTCAAGGGCGATTTCGAGCGTGCCCCGCAAACTGCGTTCGAGGAAAGGGACTGGCCGCAGTGAACTACATGCTGGATACCAACACCTGCATTTACCTCATGACCGACCGCCACCCCGAGCGCCAGTCGCGCATCCTTGCCCGGCTGGACGCACTCGCGCCTGACGATAACCTTGTTCTTTCCAGCATCGTGACATTTGAACTCAGCTACGGCGCGCAAAAAGGGCGCTGGCGCAAAGCCAACCTCGCCCTGCTCGAAGAATTCCTGCTCGACTTCATCATCGAACCCTTCGATGAAAAAGCCGCCCATACCGGTGGAACGATCCGCACGGAACTGGAGAAGAACGGCCGCCCCATCGGCCCCATGGACACCCTCATCGCCGCCCACGCCGTCAGCCTCGGCATACCTTTGGTCACGCACAACCTTGGGGAATTTTCCAGAGTGCCTGGACTGAAGGTGGAAAACTGGGCGGGAGAGTAACCGCCCCTCCCAATAGGGGTAGGAAACGGCGATCGCCGTCCCCTCCCTCCGAACCCGGTGTGCGGTTTTCCCGCGACGGGCTCTCCAGTCAGTTGTTTCCTCATCGGGATTGGCGCGCCAATCGATGGGCTTCGTACATCGTGAACAGCCCAAGATCAGCGAAGAAGGCATTCGGCCATTGTTTGTGATCGCGCAGGCATCGTCCTTGACCCGGTCGGTGCTTCTGCCGGCTTAGCAGCGCTCGCAAACGACGGCGAACAAATCCGTCGATCAACGAGAATGTGCGTCGCTGGGCATGTTTGAAGTAGCCGTACCAGCCTTTCAGGGTCGGATTAAGCGACGCAATCACGAAATCGATGGAGTTCCCCTCGTTACGCTTCGTCTTGATGCGGATTTTATCCCGCAAGGACATCAGACTTTTCTTGCGCACCCAACGTTGACCTGCTTCAAACCGATAACCCAGAAACTCGAACCCTTGACCCTCTACCCGGCAATCCCCTACATGGGTCTTATCCGGGTGAAGCGTCAATCCGTTCGCACCCACCCAAGCGCGCATACGAACCAGAGCCCATTCCGCTTCTTCCCGGCTGCGACACAACACCACGGCATCATCAGCGTATCGCACCATCACCAATCCCGCCTCACGCATTTCTACGTCAAGCTCGTGTAGGTAGATGTTGGCGAGCAGGGGGCTGATTACCGCCCCTTGCGGGCTGCCCGAAGTCGGCGTCCATCGCTTCATGTCTTCCATGATGTCTTGCTTGAGAAACCGCTGAACGAGCTCCAGCACCCGACCATCCACAATCCGATTTCCCACTTTCGCGAGAAGGGATGCGTGTGGAATCGTGTCAAAGTAGCTTTGCAGGTCCGCGTCCACCACCCAGAAGTGGCCCGCTTTCAAATGCCGGTCCACTTCACGCAGCGCATCTTTGCAGCCCAGACCCTGCCGAAAGCCGAAGCTTCTCGGTTCGAATTCGTGCTCAAAGATCGGCTCGATCACCAATTTCAGCGCAGCCTGAACCACGCGGTCTTTGACAGCAGGTATACCGAGCGGGCGCTGCCCCTTGCCTTTGGGTATGTACACACGCCTTACCGGCTGCGGACGATAGCTCCCATCCCGCAACGCTTGCGCCAGTTCAGCCAGATAGCAGTCCCGTCCTTGCGCGAATCGCTCTACGCTCATACGGTCAACTCCAGCCGCTCCAGCGTTCCGTTCGACCTGTATCCAGCCCAACCCCAACGTTTCGGGGCGCGACACTTTGTCGATCAGACTATGCCATTTATCTCCCTTAACTCCTGTTTGTAGAGCTGCCAACATAGCTTCTGTCCAGATTGGAGCTGGCACGAATTTCCGCTGTATGCAGCTTCCCAGCGCGCTTGCATCTCGTCTAGTCGTTTCCGACACTGGCGATGCTTCAACTCTCATCTCTGCTCTCTCCGGCCTTTGGCTATCAACCTTCCTGCCCCACTTCCCTAATGCGCCTTTTGCTCTGACACACTTCTCCACGGTACAACCGATTTCTCCGTGTCCGGTACTATTGGGACTCTGACTCCTGCCCGCGTTCACCCCGCTGGCAGGTCTCCCCGCTTGCTACGTGCCACTTTCCCATCGTTCCGTCCTCAATCACGTTGTACGCCACAACATCGCTTTATCCACCACTACAGCGTGCTGCGTTGTTTCCAGGCTTCGCCACGAGGACGCGGGCTCGCCGCCATACGCCGCCGAAACAGGTTCGTTATCCTACGGACCGACAGTTCGCTTCCGGTTACTCCCCACCCCGCCTCGCGACGACGCAGTTACCTTCAGCTACGGAGCTGTGGCCAACTCCGACAGGGACTTGCACCCTGCAAATGGCACGCCCTCACGGGCGTACGCCCTCCCCAGCGGGGAGGACACCCAAAACACGGGCTTCGCCCACAAAACCTAAATCCCCCCTCTGCGCCGCCTCGGTTTTACGGGTGAATCGGGGGATGTCGGCTGCGTTTGTCTGAGGCCAAAGGCCGAGTTTAACGCGGCCGCCCGATTTGTCCGGAAAATCGAAGGTAGCCCGCAGGGCCGGCGCGGCGGGGTGCCCTTTTATTTGGTTACTTGTATTTTGGGCAAGCAAAATAAAGTGACCTGCTGCCGGGCAGCCCCCGGCACCTAATCATCTGCGCGTAGCGCTCAAAACCCAGCACTACTTGTAACAACCCGAACAAGGACCTATAGTGGTCAAATTGTCATAAACAAAGACTCTCCCTGCCATTGCCCGGATAAAACCATGGCCTAGCAGCCTGTCGGACTTACAGCCGACAAGCGCGCTACGGTGAAAACTTGGCGACCCCGATGCAAAAAATTGCCGAGTATTGCTGCAAACCACACCGACTTGCTTAAATTGTGAGCAATATACGACATGGGCATTGGTTTTATTTCGTTTTAACGCTAAGTCCGACAGGCTGCTAGAGGCGCCTACTTTTGGTTATTCGTGAACATTCGTGGTGGGCACAGTTTTAACGATACTATTTTACTTATGCTGGCCTAAATAACATCTTGCTTATCTTATGCTTGTTTATTCTAGAATGGAACAACCTGACGGTTTTCCAGTAAAATCCCGGGTTTAGCGTAAACCACGAAGGAAGCAATGTGACCGCCCCCCTTTTCAATTCCAGCATCAACAGCCTGCCCCTGCTCAACCGCGGCAAGGTGCGCGACATTTACGCCGTGGACGACGAGCGCCTGCTGATCGTCACCACCGACCGCCTTTCCGCCTTTGACGTGGTGCTGCCCACCCCGATTCCTGGCAAGGGGGAGGTGCTGACCCGGATTTCCGATTTCTGGTTCGCCAGGCTGGGCCACATCCTGCCCAACCAGCTTACCGGCATTGCACCGGAATCGGTCGTCGCGCCCAATGAGCGCGATCAGGTAATGGGTCGCGCGACCGTGGTGCGGCGCCTCAAGCCGCTGCCGATCGAAGCCATCGTGCGCGGTTACCTGGTCGGCTCGGGCTGGAAGGAATACAAATCCCAGGGCAGCGTGTGCGGCATCCCCCTGCCAGCCGGCCTGAGAGAAGCCGACAAGCTGCCGCAACCGCTTTTCACCCCGTCTACCAAGGCCGAAGCGGGCGCTCACGACGAGAATATCAGCCTGGAAAAGACCGAAGTGCTGCTCGGCGCGGCGCTTGCCGCCGAAGTACGCGATGCTGCCATTGCCCTGTACAAGGAAGCGGCGGAGTATGCGCTCACCAAGGGCATCATCATCGCCGACACCAAGTTCGAATTCGGCCAGGACGATGCCGGCAAGCTGTACCTGATTGACGAAGCGCTGACGCCGGATTCCTCCCGCTTCTGGCCGGCCGACCAGTACGCGCCTGGCACCAACCCGCCCAGCTTCGACAAGCAGTATGTGCGCGACTGGCTGGAGAGCATCAACTGGAACAAGAAGCCGCCCGCACCCGAACTGCCCGCCGAGGTGGCCGCCAGGACCGGCGAGAAATACCGCGAGGCGCTGTCCCGATTGACAAGCTGACGTATCATAAGTATTTATTGATCATTATCATAATAATTATTTAATATTATTTATGGTAGATCATTCGTATAGTGACACCCAGTAGTTCATTTATTCATTAACGGATTTTTTGCGAAGGAACATTCAAATGGATCAGTCAGCACGCTACGCAAACCTTGACCTGAAAGAAGATGACCTGATCAAGGGTGGCAAGCACATCCTCGTCGCCTACAAGATGAAGCCCAAGGCCGGCACCGGCTACCTGGAAGCCGCCGCGCACTTTGCCGCGGAATCCTCCACCGGTACCAACGTTGAAGTTTCCACCACCGACGACTTCACCAAGGGTGTCGACGCACTGGTCTACTACATCGACGAAGCCACCGAAGACATGCGGATCGCTTACCCGCTCGAGCTGTTCGACCGCAACGTCACCGACGGCCGCTTCATGCTGGTTTCCTTCCTGACCCTGGCCATCGGCAACAATCAGGGCATGGGCGACATCGCACACGCCAAGATGCACGACTTCTACGTGCCTGAGCGCGTCATCCAGATGTTCGACGGCCCGGCCAAGGACATCTCCGACCTGTGGCGCATCCTCGGCCGCCCGGTGGTCAACGGCGGCTACATCGCCGGCACCATCATCAAGCCCAAGCTGGGCCTGCGCCCCGAGCCGTTCGCCAAGGCCGCCTACCAGTTCTGGCTGGGTGGCGACTTCATCAAGAACGACGAGCCCCAGGGCAACCAGGTCTTCGCCCCGATCAAGCAGGTGCTGCCGCTGGTGTATGACGCCATGAAGCGCGCCCAGGACGAAACCGGCCAGGCCAAGCTGTTCTCCATGAACATCACCGCCGACGACCACTACGAAATGTGCGCCCGCGCCGATTTCGCGCTGGAAACCTTCGGCCCCGACGCCGACAAGCTGGCCTTCCTGGTCGACGGTTTCGTCGGCGGCCCCGGCATGGTCACCACCGCCCGTCGCCAGTATCCCAACCAGTACCTGCACTACCACCGCGCCGGCCACGGCATGGTCACCTCGCCATCTTCCAAGCGCGGCTACACCGCGTTCGTGCTGGCCAAGATGTCCCGCCTGCAAGGTGCTTCCGGCATCCACGTCGGCACCATGGGCTACGGCAAGATGGAAGGCGAGGGCGACGACAAGGTCATCGCTTACATGATCGAGCGCGACGAGTGCCAGGGTCCGGTCTACTTCCAGAAATGGTACGGCATGAAGCCCACCACCCCGATCATCTCCGGCGGCATGAACGCACTGCGCCTGCCCGGCTTCTTCGAGAACCTGGGCCACGGCAACGTGATCAACACCGCAGGCGGCGGCGCCTACGGCCACATCGACAGCCCGGCGGCCGGCGCGGTATCCCTGCGCCAGTCCTACGAGTGCTGGAAAGCCGGTGCCGACCCGATCGAATTCGCGAAGGAACACAAGGAATTCGCGCGTGCGTTTGAATCCTTCCCGGGCGATGCCGACAAGATCTTCCCGGGCTGGCGCGAAAAGCTGGGCGTGCACAAGTAAGCCCAGGTTTCAAACGATGCAGTGAAAGGCGCCCCCACTTTGCTGGGGGCGTTTTTTTCCAGGGTCAAGAAACCTTTCTTGCCTCACGGATAAGGAGAAAATGATGCCCGCCAAAGATCAGTA
>JAIOJM010000075.1 GCA_019911785.1 Sulfuricella sp.
CCCCATTAAAGCCTCCCACCTCTCCTGTATACTTTGACCATTGCCTTGCCCTATGCCTTCCATCTTGAACCAGCTCTCCAGCACCATAGCTTGCCACGACAGCGGCCTGAACAGCGCCAGATGGAACGCCGCCTTCGACCAGGACTGGCTCACCCTGCACGCGCGGGGCGAGCGACCCGACCTGCTGCGCTTTTACCGCAGCCTGCCGGCGGCGAGCATCGGCCGCCACCAGTCTCTGGCGTGCGAGATCCGGCTGGACTACTGCCGCGCGCGTGGCATCGAGGTGGTGCGCCGCGCCAGCGGCGGCGGGGCGCTTTACCTCGACGAGAACCAGCTGGGGCTGAGTCTGATCATCAGCCGCCCGGCGGAATGGGGCGGCCTGCAGGACATCCTCGCCCGCTTCTGTGCGGCGCTCGCCGATGGCCTTGCCCGGCTCGGCATCCAGGCACGCTTCAAGGCCCCTAACGACCTCGAGATAGATGGCCGCAAGCTCGCCTCCGCCTTCGTCGCCACGGCAGGCGATTCGCTGCTGTTGCAGGCGACGCTACTGATAGACGCAGACATCAGAACCATGCTGGAGGCGCTGCGCGTGCCGACCGAGAAACTGACGGTGACCGGGCTGGAAAGCGCGCGCCAGCGGCTGGTCACGCTGAGGGAACTGCTCGGCGAAGTACCAGATGATGCGGTGCTGCAGCAGGCTCTGCGGTTTGGGATCGCGGATGCGTTGGGGGTGGGCTTTGCGGAAACTGACGCTAAGGCTATGGATTCCCGCCTGCGCGGGAATGACGGCATCCGCGGCGTAGCCGAGTGGCGCGAGAAAAACGACGTCGCGCTCGAAGCTCTGCACAAGACTACGGGCGGAGTACTGCGCGTGCGGTTGTGGCCGGATGCCGGGCAGCAGCGCATCGAGCGAATCCGCTTTGCCGGCGATGTGCACCTGCACCCGGCAGATGCGCTGGAACGCCTGGAGTGCACGCTGGCCGGCCTGCCGCTGGCGGAGGCAGAAGCGACAGCCCACGCCTTCTTTGCCGACTTCCCTTGCGACCTGCTCGGCTTTGCGCCGGAGGACCTGATCCGGGTGCTGCGGCTGGCACTGGCCAAACTCGACCAGCAGCGGGAGTTCGGCCTGAGCCCGGCCCAGGCCAACAGCCTGATGGTGCTGGCCAATGGCATCGAAAGCGACGCCCCCACCATTCTCGCCCAGGCTTCGGTGATGCTGCTGCCCTACTGCGCCAAGCCCGCCTGGTGCAAGTGGCGCCACCAGGACGACTGCGTCGAATGCGGCAAATGCGAGGTGGGCGACGCCTACCGCCTGGCGCGCGAGCGCAACATGCAGGTGACCACGATCACCCACTACGAGCACCTCACCGCCACGCTAGTCCAGATGAAGAGCGATGGCGTGACGGCCTATGTCGGCGCCTGCTGCAGCCAGTTCTTCATCAAGCGCCACCACGCCTTCCGCGAGGCGGGCATGGCGGCTGTTTTGATGGATATCAGCGGCGCCAACTGCTACGAGCTGAAGCAGGAAGAAACGGCCTACGCCGGCCAGTTCCAGGCGGAGGCCCGGCTCGATGCCGACATGCTGGCGAAGGTGATGCAGCGCGTGCCGGGCAATTCCCCTGATCCCAATTAACGAAGCCAGAAAGCGCGCATGAAACGCATCGACAAGACTCTTCTCGCCACACTTTCCACCCAGGCAGCCGCCTCGCCGCGCAAGCGGGCGCACCACAACCTGCACCCCCAGCTCGACGACAAGGTCCAGCGCCTGTGCATCGCCATGGAACCCGGCACCTACGTCAGGCCGCACCGCCACATGCAGCCGGCAACCTGGGAAATCCTGCTGATATTGAGCGGTGCCGTGGCGCTGCTGATTTTCGACGAAAGCGGAAAGGTGCTGGAGCGGATCGAACTGGCGGCAGGAGGAGAAGTCACCGCAGTGGAAATCCCGGCCAACACCTGGCATGCGGTGGCATCCCTGAAAGCCGGCACGGTGGTGTTCGAGGTCAAGCAGGGGCCCTATGCGCCGATCACCGAGGCCAACTATGCGCCCTGGTCACCGGCTGACGGGGTGCAGGCGGAATCGCTGGAGGGCTGGTATCACCATGCCAAGGCTGGGGATGTTGTGCCGAGATATTGAACCTAAAAAAGCATTTGAACCGCAAAGGCGCAAAGAACGCCATTTCTTTGCGCCTTCGCGTCTTTGCGGTTAATGAACTGCGGTTTTAGGTTTAATCTGGAATGGTCGGCAAACTAAACGCCCCCAACCCGCGCCAAGCGCGCCGCCTCTTCAGCCCGTGCATCCTCAATTTCCCGCATCACCCCAACCAGATCTGCCGGCTTTACGCTGCGCTCGAAGCGGCCGGTCAGCTTGACCTCGGCATGCAGTTCGCCGCTCTCGTAGAGCGACCAGATTTCCTTGCCATAGTCGGTAGCCCGAAGGTCGGCGGCAAACTGGCCGAAGTAGTTCGCCAGGTTGGTGACGTCCCGCTCCAGCATGCTGCTGGCGTGGTTGTTGCCCGCTGCGTCGACCGCTTGCGGCAGGTCGATGATGACCGGCCCGTCGCTGCCGACGAGGATGTTGTACTCGGACAGGTCGCCGTGGACGACGCCGGCGCAGAGCATGCGCACCACCTGCTGGATCAATGCGTGGTGGTACTCTCTGGCGCGCTCTTCCGTCAGCACCAGATCGTTGAGCCGGGGGGCGGCATTGCCGCTGTCGTCGGTCACCAGTTCCATGAGCAGCACGCCCTCATGGAAGTTATACGGCTTGGGCACGCGCACGCCGGCGGCAGCGAGGCGGTACAAGGCGTCCACCTCGGCGCTCTGCCATGCCTCTTCCTGCGCCTTGCGCCCATACTTGGAGCCCTTCTCCATGGCGCGGGCCTGGCGGCTGTTCTTCACCTTGCGGCCTTCGGTGTAATCCACGCTCTGGCGGAAGCTGCGTTTGTTGGCCTCCTTGTACACCTTCGCGCAGCGCACCTCTTCCCCGCAGCGCACCACGAAGACCATCGCCTCCTTGCCGCTCATGAGCTGGCGGATGACCTCGTCGACCAGGCCATCTTCGACCAGCGGCTCGATTCTTTTCGGAATTTTCATCTTTGCTATCAGCCCCGGTGACGAATGGTCAGGCCCTTCAAGAAATTGCGGAGGAGCTGATCGCCGCATGCCCGGTAGTTTTTATGCCCTTTCGCCCGGAACAGCGCGCTCAGTTCGGGCTTGGATACACTGAACCCCGCCAGTTCCAAGACTTTATGCATGTCCTCTTCCTTCAGCTCAAAGGCGACCCGCAGTTTTTTCAGGATGGTGTTGTTGGTCAGGCGCTCCGGTTTTTTATCCTGCTCCGGCCTGGACTCCATCTTGCCTCTTTTGTAGATGATCAACCCGTCCAGAAACGACGCCATGACCTCGTCGTCGCACTCGACAAAACCTTCTTCATCCTCTTTCTTCAGGAAGCTCGCCAGGTCGGATTGTGCGATGTCGCGCCCGGCCAGTTTAATGATCTCCACGACTTTTGCGTCGCCAAGATCCAGCGCATATCGAATGCTGCGTAAAACATCATTATTGATCACTGTTCACTCCGATCCCATTCTTCCAAAACACCACCCTCCAGATAATGTCTGGAGTAATTCAGGGGCTATTCAATACTAAGTAATTGATTATACGCCTTGTTTTATTCTGCGGCAAGCGCAGATAGCGCCATCCATGCAAATCAGGAAGGGACGTTGGCCTCAAGCCCATAAACCGGATAAAATGATCCCGAACTGGTCTACTGAAGGAACAAGCCCCATGAACCTGCCCGCTTTCAAATTCCCCAAGCCGCTGGGCGCGGCATTATCGCTGTTGCCAGCCTACCCGCATTCGTTGCTCTTCAGCCAGGCGCTGAACCTGGCGCTGGGCCGCATCATCCGGCCCGATCTGCTGGAACCGCTGCATGGCAAGCTGATCAGCATCCGCGTGACCGATGCCGGCATCAGCTTTTTCTTCTCCATCAACTCTACCGGCTTTGTCGCCTGCAAGGCGGGCAAGACGCCCGATCTGACCATCAGCGCCAGCGCTTACGATTTCATCATGCTCGGCACCCGCAAGGAAGACCCGGACACCCTGTTTTTCAGCCGCCGCCTAGTGGTGGAAGGCGACACCGAACTCGGGCTGATCGCCAAGAACACGCTTGACGCGGTGGAACTGCCAAAACTGGAACTATCCCAGCTCATGCCCGGCCCGGTATTGGAAAAAGCCGCGTCCCGCCTGCTTGCCGCCGGGCGTTAATTTTTTTCATTAATTCGAGACAAAAAAACTCTTCATCTACTCTTGACATAACACCACATATTGCGTAACTTTAAGCTTCAATCACAATATGTTGTGGTTTATGACTTTTGTCAACTCAATACCCGCGGCTTCGCCCCGGAACTCTGGACAAAGTCGACCGCTCAAAACAAACGGGTCAGGAGGAAACCATGGAAGAACAACAGCCGGTTAACGGCAGCATTACGCTCTTATCTCTCCCCAAAGGCGTCCTCAAGCGCGACGGGTCATTAGCCCCGTTCGACTCGGAAAAAATCCGTTCCGCCATCCAGCGGGCCGGCGCCGCTAGCGGCGAACTCGATGCCAATGAGGCATTTCTGCTCACCGCCCAAGTGGTCAAGGTCCTGATCCACAAGTTCCGCGCCGAGCCGCCGCACATCGAGAAAGTCCAGGATGCCGTCGAGCAGGTGCTGATCTCCGCCAACCACCTCAAGACCGCCCGCGCCTACATCGTCTACCGCGAACAGCACACCAAGCTGCGCCAGGATCGCAAAACGGTGGTGGACGTGGAAAGCTCGATCAACGAATACCTCGACCAGATGGACTGGCGCGTCAACGCCAACGCCAACCAGGGCTACAGCCTGGGCGGCCTGATCCTCAACGTGTCCGGCAAGGTGGTGGCGAACTACTGGCTGAATCACGTCTATCCGCCGGAAGTGGGCGTGGCGCACCGCGAGGGCGACATCCACGTGCACGACCTGGACATGCTGGCGGGCTACTGCGCCGGCTGGTCGCTGCGCACCCTGCTCCACGAGGGCCTCAACGGTGTCCCCGGCAAGGTCGAGGCCGGCCCGCCCAAGCACATGTCTTCCGCCGTCGGCCAGATCGTCAACTTCCTCGGCACCCTGCAGAACGAGTGGGCCGGCGCGCAGGCGTTCTCCTCCTTCGACACCTACATGGCGCCTTTCATCCGCAATGACAATCTGCCCTATTCCTGCGTCAAGCAGTACATCCAGGAGCTGATCTACAACCTCAACGTGCCGTCGCGCTGGGGCACCCAGACGCCGTTCACCAACCTGACCTTCGACTGGGTCTGCCCGGAAGACCTGCGCGAGCAGATCCCCATCGTCGGCGGCAAGGAAATGCCGTTCAGCTATGGCGATCTTCAGGTCGAGATGGACATGATCAACCGCGCCTACATCGAGGTGATGACCACCGGCGACGCCAAAGGACGGGTGTTCACCTTCCCCATCCCGACCTACAACATGACGCCGGACTTCCCGTGGGAAAGCGAGAATGCCACCCTGCTGTTCGAGATGACGGCAAAATACGGCCTGCCCTACTTCCAGAACTTCATCAATTCCGAGCTCAAGCCCAACATGGTTCGCTCGATGTGCTGCCGCCTGCAGCTCGACCTGCGCGAACTCCTGAAGCGCGGCAACGGCCTGTTCGGCAGCGCCGAGCAGACCGGTTCGGTCGGCGTGGTCACCATCAACTGCGCCCGCCTGGGCTATCTCTACCAGAACAACGAGGAGGCCCTGCTCAGCCGCCTCGACGAGCTGATGGAAATCGGCAAGAACAGTCTGGAGATCAAGCGCAAGGTGATCTAGCGCCACATGGACGCGGGGCTGTTCCCCTACACCAAGCGCTACCTCGGCACACTGCGAAATCACTTCTCCACCCTGGGCGTCAACGGCATCAACGAGATGATCCGCAACTTCACCCACGACGAGCACGACATCACCACCGAATGGGGCCACGCTTTCGCGGTGCGCCTGCTCGATCACGTGCGCGCCAGGATGCTCGCCTTCCAGGAAGAAACCGGCCACATGTACAACCTGGAAGCGACGCCGGCGGAGGGCACCACCTATCGCTTCGCCAGGGAGGACCGCAAGCGCTTCGCCGACATCATCCAGGCCGGCACCAAGGACATGCCCTACTATACCAACTCATCGCAACTGCCGGTCGGCTTCACCGACGATCCTTTCGAGGCGCTGGAACGGCAAGAGGTGCTACAGAAAAAATACACCGGCGGCACCGTGCTGCACCTCTACATGACCGAACGCATCACCAGCGCGGAAGCCTGCAAGACCCTGGTACGCCGCGCCCTGGAACAGTTTGGCCAGCCCTATATCACGATTACGCCGACGTTTTCGATTTGCCCGCAGCACGGTTATCTTAATGGCGAACACAAGTTCTGCCCGAAATGCGACCAGGAGCGCCTGGCCGAAAAACGCAACAAAAAGTTGGCAGCAGCCTGACCAACCACCTATAACATCCAAAGGAGAGCACCATGACCGATCTGTCCAACCAGACCAACCTCAATAGCGACGAAATCGTTCTGACCGACGAGGAGCGCCAACCCTGCGAAGTGTGGACCCGCGTGATGGGCTACCATCGACCGGTGGCCTCGTTCAACATCGGCAAAAAGGGGGAGCACTACGAGCGCAAGTACTTCCAGGAATGCCGCACCAAGCTGGCGGCCTAGTTTCGGCATGCCCGGAAAGTGCAAGAGCGTTCAACCGCTCTTGCATTTTTCGTTGCTCTTAGCTCATCTTGTCTAAACTACAAATCGGCGGACTTACCCCGCTGACCAGCACTGATTACCCCAGCCGCCTGGCAGCGGTGATATTTTGCCAGGGCTGCCCCTGGCGCTGCGGCTATTGCCACAATCCCCATCTGATTCCCCGCGATAACGGCCAACTCGACTGGTCGGCAGTAATGGATTTCCTGCGCCGCCGCCAAGGCCTGCTGGACGCGGTGGTTTTCAGCGGCGGCGAGCCCACTCTGCAGGATGACCTCCAATCCGCCATCGGCGAAGTCCGCGATCTCGGCTTCAAGATCGGGCTGCATACCGGCGGCACCTATCCATCCCGCCTGAAGGAACTGCTGCCCATGCTGGACTGGGTCGGCATGGACATCAAGGCCACCCTCGATGATTACGTCAGGGTCACCGCCACTCCAGGCAGCGGCATGAAGGCTTGGGAAAGCGCAGAGCTGCTGCTGGAAAGCGGCATTCCCCACGAATTCCGCACCACCGTGCACCCGCTGTATCACACGCCGGATTCGCTGCTGCGGCTAGCAAAAGAATTGAGCACGCTGGGTGCGCGGCACTATGTGCTGCAGGAGTTCCGTCCCCAGGGATGCGCCGACGAAGCGGTCAGTACTTACTCCGCCCAGGAACTTCTGGACGATGCGCTATGCAGCCGCATCGGCGAGCTGTTCGAAACCTTCTCCGTGCGACGCACATAAAAAAAGCCCCGCTTTCGCAGGGCTTTTTCTTGCAACACACCGGCTGTATCAGGTGGACATATCGGCAAGGATATTCTTCAGCCAGCTTTCAGCGTAGACCGCCTCCAGCTCGGAGAGATCCGGCGAGACGCCGCCGGCGTTGGGAACGGCAATGATCTTGCCGCCCGCCACCTTGTGTACCGACGCCACGCTGACCGCTTCCTTGTTGGTAAGGAAGCTGTAGCAGACGTTGAGGCCGGACAGTTCCGTGACCTCGCGTCCATTCATCAGCGCCACGATGTTGATGGCGCAGACTTTGGCCTCGGAGTTGGCCGCGTAACCGGACTTGGGCAAGGCTCCCGCCGACGAAGCGTCGCCGATCACATGGATATCCTTGTGGATCGTGGACTCGAAGGTGGTGGCGTTAACCGGGCACCATTTCTTGTCTTCCCCCACCAGACCCGCACTGACCGCGATGCTGCCGGCGCGCTGCGGCGGAATCAGGTTGATCACATCGCCCTTGATATCCTCGACGCCATCAACCAGCACGGCCATGTTCTTGGTATCCACCGCCGTGACCTTCTTGGCCGCACGATAGTCGATGATGCCCTCGTAGTGCTTCTTCCAGCCCTTCAGGAACAAGCCCTTCTTGGAGACGATATCCGGATTGGCGTCGAGGAGAATGATCTTCGACTTGGGTTTGTGCTGCTTCAGGTAGTAGGCGATCATGCTGGTCCGCTCGTAAGGGCCGGGCGGGCAGCGGAAAGGTGCCAGGGGCATGGACAGCACGACGGTGCCGCCGTCCTTCATCTGCTCCAGCTGCTTGCGCAGAAGCAGGGTCTGGGGACCGGCTTTCCAGGAGTGAGGCATGATATCCGGCGTGGAAGCGTTGTAGCCTTCCAGCTCCTCGGTGCGGAAATCGATGCCGGGGGAGACCACCAGGCGGTCGTACGAGATCCTGCCCTTGCTGGTGGCAACCATCTTGCTCGCTGCATCGATGGCGGTTACTTCTGCCTGTACCACCTTGACGCCGTGGTTGGCCGCCAGCTTGTCGTACTTGATGGTCAACGGTGACAGATCCTTGAGGATGCCGCCGATATAGAGGTTGCTGAACGGGCAAGAAATGAAATGATCGTTGCGCTCGATCATCACCACTTCGATGGAGGGATCACCCATGCGGATATACTTGGCAGCAATGGTGCCGCCGTAGCCTCCGCCGATCACCACAACGCGACGGCCGGTTTTCGGCATGATTTCCGGCATGGCCGATACCATCGGTGCGCCGGCGCATCCCGCCAGAGCGACAGCAGAGGCGCTGCCCAGCAATTTGATAAAACTTCTACGGTCCAGAGTCATAATTCTTATCTCCCTTATTATTTCACGCTAGCATAGAAGTGAGCGATGGCATCCAGATCGTCCTTGGACAAATGCTTCATCTTCTCGGCCTTCCTGTCGAACATCTTGCGCTTGCCGGATGCATAGTCATCCATCTGGATCTGAAGATACTTCAGCCACTGGCCGGCCATAACGGGTGAGTTATCCTTGATTTCCTTGCCGTCTTCCACGTGGCAACGAGCGCAGTTCTGCTCATGCAACGCCCGTCCCTTGGCAATTTTGGCCTTGTCCATGGACTGAACAGTTGCAACTGGCTTCTGCTTGGAGAAAAACTCGCCCATCGCGTCGAATTCTGCATCAGTGTAGCCCTTGGCCAGGCGCCCCATGACGGTCGAGGGGCGTTCGCCGCTCTTGAAACCCTTCATCGACTCGACAACGGCAACCTTCGACTGGCCGGCCAAAGCCGGCATGCTCGGCCCGGCGCTGGCGCCACCAGTGCCGTGACAGCCGGCGCAGACGTGGGAAAGCATCGCCGGCGAGGCCGGCGCGGCAGTAACAGCCGACGACATCGCCAAGGTGCTTGCGGCGAGCGCCAATATACTCCATCTTTTGGTCATCTTCATCCTCCTCCTACAGTGGAAAAAAACTTCTTATTAATTGATTGCATTATGCAATTCTGCTTCTGCCATCACCACATCAAGACCTGACCTAGCGCCCGGCAAAGCATGGTGACAGCGGGCATTCCTGCAGTCTGCCGGATGGCAAAACCTAACCTGCACTTCATCACCTGGTCATCACCTCCCCTTCTTCTTCCTTCTGCATGAAAAAGACTTTTATTGCTTGGCTACATTAACGTAATTCCTGACATCGGGCATCGCCTTGTCGAGACCGAACTGGTATCCCAGCGAAACATAGTGATAGCGGGCGTTGGTGTAATCCTCGTGAATGGCAAAGCCGAAATTATAGATCTTGCCTTCGGCGATGGCATGGTCGCCCGTGCCGCTGCCGGCGAGCGTGCGCTCGAAGGTGACCACCCACTTGTTGCCTTCCTTCTTGCCCTCCGCCTTCACCAGGCTCTTGCCGCCGGACATGTGGCGCGAATCCAGCACGTAACCGTCCACCGGCTTCTCGCCCTTGCCGCTGCGGTACTGCATGAGATCAAGGAACTTGCCGGCCTTGAGAGCGGCGTCGATGTCGGCGTCAGGCTTCAGCTTGTCCCAGCCGCCACGGGGCTTGCCTTTCATTTCCAGGCCGGTGCGCGATTCGGCAAGGTATTTGGTCACGCCATCACCCCAGCCCAGTGCCTTGGCCTTGGCGTGACTCTTGGCCTTGTCATTGGCGTCGGGCATGGAACGCATGTCCATGTGGCAGGTACCCCAGCAACCGTTGAGGCTGGCGCCATCCACCGTGCCGCCGCCATCGAACATCATGGTCAGCTTGACTTCGTTCTTGGGGTCGAGCTTCTTGTCGCCAATCTGTGGCGGCACCCATTCGAAGCGGAAGTAAATCTTGTTGCCGTCATGGGCTGTCTGGAAAGTGACGGGGATCGAGCCCACCTTGCCCTTGGGCGGACTGGGTTCGAGGACGGACTTGGAGCTGCCGACAGGCTTGCCGTTGACGATCTTGTCGCCGATCTCGCTGGCATCGCCCTCGTGGCACTTGGCGCAGAAGCGCTTCTTGTCGACGATGTCCGGCACGGCAGAATGGTCCGCCTTGTTCATGACCCACTCGAAGCCCGCCTGGCCCGGGTAGAAAAGAGTCATCTTCCTGGCTGGAACCTTGTCCCA
>JAIOJM010000076.1 GCA_019911785.1 Sulfuricella sp.
GCGGTGCACAGCCGCGGCGGCAGGATTTTCCTGCAGCTCTGGCACTGCGGCCGGGTGTCGCATCCCTCGCTGCAGCCCGGCGGGAATCTGCCGGTGGCCCCTTCCGCCATTCTGCCAGCCGGCCAGACTTTCACCCCTAACGGCTGGCAGCCGCTGGTCACGCCGCGCGCGCTGGAAATTTCCGAGCTGCCGGGCATTGTCGCTGACTACCGCCAGGCGGCGCAAAACTGCGTGGCGGCCGGCTTCGACGGCGTTGAAATCCATGCCGCGAACGGCTACCTGCTCGACCAGTTCATCCGCGACGGCTCCAACCGGCGCACCGACGTCTACGGCGGCTCGCTGGAGAACCGCAGCCGGCTGCTGCTGGAAGTGACCGAAGCAGTCACCGGCGTGTGGGGCGCAGACCGGGTCGGCGTGCGCTTCTCGCCGATCAACAGCCTCAACGACATGCGCGATTCCGATCCGCAAAAAACCTTCGATTACATGGCTGACGCCCTGAATGCCTTCGACCTGGCCTACCTGCACGGCATGGAACTGGATTTCGGCGCCAATCCGCCGGCTTTCGATTTCGTCCGGTTCCGCCGCTGCTTCAAGGGGCGCTACATGGCCAATGGCGGCTACGACCAGGCGCGCGCCGACGCCGCTGTGACTTCGGGTTACGCCGACCTGATCGCCTTCGGCACATTGTTCATTGCCAACCCGGACTTGCCGGAACGCTTCGCCCGCAACGCCCCGCTCAACGCGCCCGACCCGAGCACCTTCTACGGCGGCGACGAAAAAGGCTATACCGACTACCCTTTCCTCTCTTAACAAGGAACAGCAATGCAAACCAAATCCGCCTCCACCCAGGTCGCCGTTCACGATATCATCGCCAAGCGCTGGAGCTGCCGCGCCTTCGACGCAACCAAACCGGTCAGCCGGGAACAGATCGTCGCCCTGCTGGAAGCCGCGCGCTGGGCGCCCTCCTGCTTCGGCGACGAGCCGTGGCGCTTCATCGTGTGGGACAAGAACAGCGATGCCGTCGCCTGGCGGAAGGCCTTCGGCTGCCTCGGGGAATGGAACCAGAACTGGGTGAAAAATGCCCCGGTGCTGCTGCTGAGCACCGCCAACAGCCTGTTCCGCCGAGATGGCAGCCCCAACCGCTGGGGCCAGTACGATACCGGCGCTGCCGCCGAGAATTTGTGCCTGCAAGCGGTGGCCTCGGGGCTGATGGCGCACCAGATGGGCGGCTTCGACGTGGAAAAAACGCGCAGCACTTTCAACATCCCCGAAGAATTCGCATTGATGGCGATGATCGCGGTGGGCTACCAGGGCGAACCGGAAGTCCTCAACGACGAGCTGAAAGAACTGGAACTGGCGGCTCGCGCCAGAACGCCGCTGGGCGCGCATTTCTTTGAAGGCGACTGGGGCGTGCCGGTGAAGGGCTAGTCCTCGACCTTTCCCCGCCCGCGCTTGACCTCGCCACGTTGCTTCTTGGTTTCCAGTCTGCGTTTTTTCGATGCCTTGGTCGGCTTGGTGGCGATGCGCGGCTTGGGCTTCTCGGTGGCGTGACGGATCAGCTCCACCAGACGTGTGATTGCGTCCTGCCGGTTGCGCTCCTGGGTGCGGTGGCGCTTGGCCTCGATCAGCAGCTCGCCCTCGTTGGTCAGGCGGTTGCCCGCCAGCTTCATCAGGCGGGCTCGCACATCCTCGGGCAGCGATGGGGAACGCGCCACGTCAAAGCGCAGCTGCACCGCGGTGGACACCTTGTTGACGTTCTGCCCACCCGGCCCGGAGGCGCGGATGAACTGCAGTTCGATTTCGTTCTCGTCGATGGCGAGCTGTGAAGTAATCCGGATCATGCCGCCATGGTAGCAACCGGCTGCTTGCCATGGAAGAAATAATCGCGTCAAATCCAAGCGGCATGGGTTTCTTTTGCAAGAAATATCATGAGAAATTTTAGCGGGAAACAGGGTCAACCCGACCCAACTGAATTAAACCTATAATCCGCAGATGGCGCAGATTCACACAGATAAAACCCGCTGAATCAGGTGGTTGAAAGTCAATCGCACACCACCGTCAGGGTGAGTCATGCAATGAAGTCAACGCATTGAAATATCTGTGTAAATCTGTGTAATCTGTGGATGAAACTGCGGTTTTAGGTTGAATCGAGTCGGAGCTTCTCTTACGCGTTTCAGAAGGGTTTCTCTGTCTTGAGTCTGCAACAGACCTGACATATTCCATTCACTCCCAGGGAATCCATCCATTCGCTTTTCTCGCGAAGTCTCTCGGCATCAAGAGTGTCAAGCAACGTGCGGTCGAGAAAAATCCCATTGGGATGCAAAGCCTGAGCATAATTTTGATTGGCCCATTCGGCATCTTTTTCCAGGAAACAGTGCCCCTCTACGCATCGACAAAAAACCTTTCCTTGATCCACGCTTCGCCCCCCTCAACTCATTGCGTACGCATGTCACGCTCCAGCTTACGCACACGTTGATGTATACGCCCCGATATTCGCGGCCTGAAGGCCGCTCCCACGCTTCCGGCAAACCCGTGTGTATTGTGCAGATTACCGGATTATAGCCAATGCCGATAGTTGCGAAATAACCAATTGCGATTTAAGGCGGTATAGCCGATACCGATACAATGATCGCCATGATGAAGGAACGCATCAAACGGGCGCGGCGGGAGCGGGGGTGGAGCCAGGCGGAACTGGCGCGGCGCATGTCCGTCACTCAACCCTCGGTGGCGGAATGGGAGTCGGGGCGCAAGGCGCCCAACATGAAGAACCTGATGCACCTGGCGAAACTGCTCGACGTGGGGTTCGAATGGCTTTCCACCGGACGCGGCGAGATGCGCCCGCCGCCCGCCCTTTACGTATCCGAAGCGGCGCCCGCCTATGAATGGATGCAGCCGGAGGAACGGCGGCTGTTGAACACCTTCGCGCGCCTCCAGCCACGCCAGCGCGAAGCGTTGCTGGAATTTCTGGAGTCTTTAGCATAGCAATCCGCCCCCGGATAACTCCCCAAAACATTCTCGACTTCTGGTACTCGAAAGAGATGCAAGGCCGCTAGTTTTCATCCACGCCGGCGCTGGATGACGAGATACGGGACAAATTCGAGGCGCTGTGCGCGGGGCCGTGACAACGCCGGAGGAAATGCCTCCAGGGAAGCGTTTCCGGGCTAGTACAGCAATCCATGCAGATGACACAGTGAGCCGCCCAAGGCGGATATGCTTCCGCGCCTTCTCCCCCCTTTTTGGGAGAGAGGACTCAGCGGCTGAGCAGGCGCTCGCCGAACCCCTGGAATGGACCGAGCGGGTTGTTGTTTTCCTCGCGTTCGTGAATGGCCGGCTGGCCGCCGGTCAGCTTGTAGACGACCAGATTATCCTTGATCAGGATGACGCCGTTGAAGCGCCAGCCGACAATATCCACCTTGCGTTTGAAGTTAAAGACATCGACCCAGAAATTGCCGTAGCGGTTACGCTTCATGACCCGTTGGTCTATCTCGTAACCCTTGCAGGCGGTCTTGGCCGAAATGCACTCCTGCACCCCGGGATCGAGGTCGTGCGCATTGATCGTCGGGCTCGGAATGAAGCGGCGCAACAAGTCGGAGTAATTCAGGATGGTGATGTTCGGATTCGACTCGGGGTCCAGCTTGAGTTGCTTGAGCTCTTCGACGGTGGTTTGGTGCGGGATGATCTTATCGAAGGTCTGCTGCGCCTCCCCGAAAGTCTGCCAAGGCCCTTCTGTCTCCGTTTCTCCTTTGGGCAGCAGCGAACTGCATCCGCCGAGGTACAGCGGAAAGAAAATAATGGCAAGCCAAGCTGTTGCTCGCGCTACACACATATCCCTTATCCTTTCCATCGCTTTAACGTTTTAACTTTAGCACTGCATGGATTTTTCGTCATTCTCGCGTAGCTTGATCGTGTTTTCCGGACCGCTCTTGCGGAAACACGCTGCAACTGCGGATAATGACGTTGACTGGTTCGTCCACGAAGGGCTGATTACCGGCGGAGAGGAAGCGCGCGACAGCTGGCGCGCACTGTTCGCCGAAACGATGCTACGCTGGAAAGGGACGGAGGAAGGGAAATCATGACGCACACGGCACGGTGGGAAGCCGCTTCGACGGGCTGAAGGGCCTGACCTTGGACTATCGCTTCTACCGCCTGAGACCTTAACTTTTTCAATTAACTTTGGAGAGAAAATCCATGAAAATGCGCTTGGCTACCCTCGTTTTCGGGCTGCTGCTTAGCCTGAATGTTTACGCCGCCAATCCCATGGTCGAGATGAAGACCAATCTTGGCAGCTTCACGCTCGAACTCTACCCGGACAAGGCGCCGAAGACGGTGGAAAATTTCCTCAAATACGTCAAAGGGGGGTTTTACAAGGGCACGGTATTCCACCGCGTGATCGATAACTTCATGATCCAGGGCGGCGGTTTCGACACCCGGCTGCGCGAGAAGGAAACCTTCTTCCCGATCCAGAACGAGGCTGCCAACGGGCTGAAGAATGAAATCTACACCATCGCCATGGCACGCACCTCGAATCCGCACTCCGCTGCCGCGCAGTTCTTCATCAACGTGAAGGATAACGCCTTCCTCGACCATACCGTTCCGAAGGGGCAGGGATGGGGCTACGCGGTGTTCGGCAAGGTGGTGAAAGGCCAGGAAACGGTATTGAAAATTTCCAAGGTAAAAACCGGCACGCGCGATCCCCTGCCCTCGGACGTGCCGCTGGAGAATGTGGTGATCGAGGACGTGAAGGTACTGCCGTAGTTTAAAAACACTCAACCGCAAAGGCGCAAAGACGCAGAGGCGCCGCAAAGATCAAATTCTTCTTTGCGCCTTAGCGCCTTTGCGGTCCACAGCTTATGTCTGCCATTTATACCTGGTCCTCCATCCTCGGCATCGTCCGCGAGCATAAGAAGGATCTGATCAGCGCCCACATTGTCGCCATCCTGGCGGCGGTGGCGAGCGTGCCGATTCCGCTCCTGATGCCGCTGCTGGTGGACGAAGTGCTGCTCCACCAGCCCGGCCGGCTGGTGGCGTGGACGAACGGCCATTTCCCCGCCGCCTGGCACGGGCCGGTGCTGTACATCGGCGCGGTGCTGGCGCTGACGCTGGCACTGCGGCTGACAGCGCTGATCCTGGGCGTGTGGCAGGGCCGCAGCTTCACCCTGATCGCCAAGGACGTGGTCTTCCGCATGCGCGAGCAGATGCTGCTGCGCTTGAGCCGCATCGCCATGTCGGAGTACGAAACGCTGGGCAGCGGCGCGGTTGCTTCCCACTTCGTCAAGGACCTCGATGCGGTGGACAGTTTCATCGGCGCCTCGGTGTCCAAATTCCTGGTGGCGCTGCTGTCCATCATCGGCACCGCCATCGTGCTGCTGTGGATGCACTGGCAGCTGGCGCTGTTCATCCTGCTGCTCAATCCGGCGGTGATCTATTTCACCACGGTGCTGGGCAAGCGCGTGAAAGATTTGAAGAAGCGCGAAAACAGCGCCTTCGAACTGTTCCAGCAGGCGCTCACCGAAACCCTGGACGCCATCCAGCAAATCCGCGCCATCAACCGCGAACGCCACTACATCGCCCAGGTGATCGACCGGGCGCGCGGCATCCGCACCCACGCCGCCGCTTTCTCGTGGAAGAGCGACGCCGCCTCGCGGCTGTCGTTCATGGTGTTCCTGTTCGGCTTCGACGTGTTCCGCGCCATCAGCATGCTGATGGTGGTGTACTCCAATCTCAGCATCGGCCAGATGATGGCGGTGTTCGGCTACCTCTGGTTCATGATGGGGCCGGTGCAGGAAATCCTCGGCATCCAGTACGCTTTTTATGCCGCCAAGGCGGCGCTGGGGCGCATCAACCGCCTGCTCGAACTGAAGGAGGAGCCGCATTACCCGCACCTGAAGGACCCCTTCGCCGGCAAGCATACCGTCGGCGTCGAGGTCGAGAACGTCTGCTTCAGCTACGGCGATACCCCGGTGCTGAACGGCGTCAGCCTGAAAATCCGGCCGGGCGAAAAGGTGGCGCTGGTGGGTGCTTCCGGCGGCGGCAAGTCGACCCTGGTGCAGGTGATACTCGGCCTCTACCCGCCCGCATCCGGCACGGTGAATTTCGACGGCGTGCCGATGACCGAAATCGGCATGGAGGTGGTGCGCAGCCATGTCGCCACCGTGCTGCAGCACCCCGCCCTGTTCAACGACACGGTGCGCACGAACCTGACCCTGGGCCGCGAGCTCACCGACGAACAGCTGTGGCAGGCTCTGGAAGTGGCGCAGCTGGCCGATACCGTGCGCGAACTGCCGTGCGGCCTCGACACCGTGGTCGGCCGCCAGGGCGTGCGCCTCTCCGGCGGCCAGCGCCAGCGCCTGGCGATCGCGCGCATGGTGCTGTCCGACCCGCAGGTGGTGATCCTGGACGAGGCCACCTCGGCGCTCGACGCCGAAACCGAGGCGAAACTGCATGACGCGCTGCGCGAGTTTCTGAAAAACCGCACCACCCTGATCATCGCCCATCGCCTCTCCGCGGTGAAACAGGCTGACCGGGCCTACGTGTTTGATGGCGGCCAGATCATCGAGGAAGGCATGCACGATGAGCTGATCAAGGGTGAAGGGCTGTACAGCCGGCTGTACGGGCGGCTGCAGCACTGACTGAACCTGGAATCAGCCCCATCGAGTCTTTTGTTGCTATAAATAAATAGCAGACGAGGAGTATATTTTGGATGAAAAAATCAGGTCAGGGTTTTATGCAGGCAGTGATAACCCGTTGTGCCAAAACTCAATAAGTTACATTGAATAAACGTGGGTGAATTATCATGGGGTCACAGTTACTGAACAAAGAAGGTGGACTGACCCGTAATTCATACTACGAAGCGAGTGTGACGCGGCCGCCAGCCGCTCCGGCGCTGACGGGGCGTGTCACGGCAGATGTGTGTGTGGTCGGCGGCGGTTATGCCGGTTTGTCGGCGGCGCTGGAGCTGGCAGGGCGCGGTTATTCGGTCGCGCTGCTGGAAGCGCAGCAGATCGGCTGGGGGGCTTCCGGCAGAAATGGCGGCCAGGCGCTGGTCGGTTTCGGTTTCACCGGCCTGGAGGCGATTGAGGTGCAATTGCCCGCCGCGGATGCGCGCCGCGCCTGGGATATCTCAGTTGAAGCCATGCAGCTGCTGCGCGAGTGCATCGCCAGCCATGCGATCGAGTGCGATTATGTCGCCGGCCACCTCAGTCTCGCCGTCAACGCCAGGAAGGCGCGGGCGCTGGAGGCGTGGGTCAACCACGTGGCGCGCCTCTATGACTATCCACTGCAACCCATCAGCGCCGCTGAGGTGGGCAACTGGATCGCCAGCAAACGTTTTCATGCGGGCGCCTTTGATCCGCAATCGGGCCACCTCCATCCCCTGAAATATTGCTTCGGCCTGGCTGCCGCCGCTCGCGCTGCCGGCGTGCAGATCTTCGAAGACTCAGCAGTCATCCGGATCGAACGCGGTGACAAGCCCGTTGTTAAGACGGCACAGGGCGAAGTCGCCTGCCACTTTGCAGTGCTGGCTGGCAATGTCTACCTCGGTGAATACGGCAAGCGCGTTGCGCCGGAACTGATGTCGCGCATCATGCCGGTCGGCACCTACATCATCGCCACCGAACCGATGGCCAAAGAGCGCGCCGACGCACTGATCCGCCAGCGCGCTGCGGCCTTCGACACCAATCTGGTGCTCGACTACTTCCGCGTGACCGCCGACCATCGGCTGCTGTTCGGCGGCGGCGAAAGCTACACCACCGCAACACCGCTCAATCTGGTGGGGCGAATGCGCCAGCGGATGCTGGCGGTATTCCCGCAGCTGGCGGATTTGCCGGTGCCGTATGTGTGGGGCGGGTTCGTCGACATCACCATGAATCAGGCGCCTGACTTTGGACGGCTGGGCAGCAATATCTATTACGTGCAAGGATTTTCCGGCCATGGCCTGGCGCTGGCGGGCATGGCGGGCAAACTGGTGGCCGAGACCATCGCCGGGCAGGCAGAGCGCTTCGATCTGCTGTCGCGCATCAAGCACCATCCGTTTCCAGGGGGTGAGTTGCTGCGTACCCCGGCGCTGGTGCTGGGGATGCTCTATTACCGGCTGCGGGATCTGCTTTAAATGTTTGCAAAGCAGGAGCATCTTGGGACAGCAGATGAAAACAGAGATCAAGCACGCACACTTTCCCGGTAACCTGGTGATGGTAGGTTTTGGCAGTATTGGCCAGGCCATGCTGCCGCTGCTGTTTCGCCACCTTGAGATCCGCCCGGAACAGATAAGGATAATTGCCGCGGATGAGAGTGGCGCCGCCATCGCTCGCGAATCTGGCGTTGCCTTCATGCTCTGCGCTCTGACGGAGCAGAACTATCTCGCTGCGCTCGAACCATGGCTGGACAAGGATGATTTCCTGCTCAACCTCTCGGTCGATGTCTCCAGCCTGGCGCTGATCGAGTTGTGCCGCCAGCGTGACGCACTCTACCTGGACACCAGTATCGAGCCGTGGCCCGGGGGTTACACCGACAGTTCGAAATCGGTGTCGCAGCGTTCCAATTACGCGCTGCGTGAAGAGGTCCTGGCATTCGGACGCGCCAACGGGCCAGGCCCCACTGCCATCGTCACTCATGGCGCCAATCCCGGCCTGGCTTCAGCCTTTGTCAAACAGGCGCTGCTTGATATGGCTGTGGATAGCGGCGTGGCGGTGAAAAAGCCTGCACGCCATGAGGAGTGGGCCGGGTTGGCCTGCCTTCTCGGGATCAAGGCGATCCATATCGCCGAACGCGATACCCAGACTACAGCCCAGCGCAGGCAGCGCGGCGAGTTCGTCAACACCTGGTCGGTGCCCGGTTTCATCGGCGAAGGTCTCCAGCCTTCAGAACTGGGGTGGGGTACTCATGAGCGTCATTGGCCGGCCGACGGTGCGCGGCACGGATTTGGCTGTGGTGCCGCCATCTACCTTAACCGTCCCGGCGCCGCCACCCGCGTGCGCAGCTGGACGCCCCTCGAAGGCTCTTACCAGGGCTTCCTGATCACACACTGCGAGTCCATCTCCATCGCCGATCATCTGACGCTCAGGGAAAACGGTGCAGCGGTCTACCGGCCAACGGTCCATTACGCTTACTATCCCTGCGATGACGCCGTGCTCTCCCTGCACGAAATGGCGGGCAAGCACTGGCAGCCGCAGCGCAACAGACGGATTATCCGCGACGAGATCACCGCTGGCATGGATGAGCTGGGGGTGCTGCTGATGGGCAATGCCAAGGGGGTCTACTGGTACGGCTCGCGCCTCTCCATTGAGCGGGCGCGGCAACTCGCCCCCTATAACAACGCCACCAGCATGCAGGTGGCCGCCGGGGTTCTGGCCGGCATGGTGTGGGCACTGCGCAATCCTCACGCCGGTGTGGTGGAGCCCGACGACATCGACTATGAGATGGTGCTGGAGATCGCCAAACCGTACCTCGGTGAACTCGTGGGGGTCTATGGCGACTGGACTCCGCTGCGCGACAGGGGCTGGCCGTTCAGTGAGGAGATGGACGTGGACGACCCGTGGCAGTTCAAGAATATGCGTGT
>JAIOJM010000077.1 GCA_019911785.1 Sulfuricella sp.
CGGATGAACGCAACCGAACCGATATCCAACCGCAACGCTCTCGACCTGGCGCGCCAGGTCCTCTCTATCGAAGCCAAGGCCGTCGAGGCGCTGATCGCCAGGCTGGACGACAAATTCACCAGCGCGCTTCAATTGATTCTACACTGCCGGGGAAGGGTTGTGGTAAGCGGCATGGGCAAATCCGGCCACATCGCGCGCAAGATCGCCTCAACCATGGCCAGCACCGGCACCCCGGCCTTCTTCGTCCATCCCGGCGAAGCCAGCCACGGTGATCTCGGCATGATCACCGACCATGACGTGCTGATCGCCCTGTCCAATTCCGGCGAAAGTCCGGAGCTGCTCACCATCGTGCCGATCATCAAGCGCAAGGGTGCGAAACTCATTTCCATGACCGGCAACCCGGCTTCCACCCTGGCACGCGAGGCGGACGTACACCTCGACGCCAGCGTGGCACAGGAAGCCTGCCCCCTGGGGCTGGCGCCGACGGCCAGCACCACCGCGGCGCTGGCGCTGGGCGATGCGCTGGCGATCGCGCTGCTCGACGCGCGCGGCTTCGGCGCGGAGGATTTCGCCCGCTCCCATCCCGGCGGTGCACTCGGACGGCGCCTGCTGGTGCATGTCGGCGATCTGATGCACAGCGGCGATGCCCTGCCCAAAGTACCGGATACGGCCCTGCTCACCGAAGCGCTGCTGGAAATGTCGCGCAAGGGCCTGGGCATGACCGCAGTGGTGGGCGATGCAGACCGCCTGCTCGGGCTATTCACCGACGGCGATCTGCGCCGCGCTCTCGACAAGACGCTCGACATCCGCGCCGCCAGGGTTGCCGAGGTAATGACCCGTAACCCGCGCACGATCGGCCCGGAAAAGCTGGCGGCCGAAGCCGTGCAGATGATGGATCAGCACAAGATCAACGGGCTGCTGGTAGTGGACTCGGAGGGCCGGCTGGTCGGCGCGCTGAACATGCACGACCTGCTGCGGGCAGGGGTGGTTTAGACAATGGACGCTTTCGAACGCGCGAAAAAAATCAAGCTGGCCGTCTTCGACGTGGATGGCGTGATGACCGACGGCAGCCTCTACCTGGCTGACGACGGCCAGGAATTCAAGGCGTTCAATTCTCTCGACGGTCACGGCATGAAGATGCTGAACCGCTCCGGCGTCGAGTTGGCGATCATCACCGGTCGAACCTCGCAGCTGGTTGCGCTGCGCGCCATCAACCTGGGCGTGACCCATCTCTACCAGGGCGCGGAGGACAAGCTGACCGCCTTTCTCGAACTGCTGGAAAAATCCGGCCTCGACCCGGCGGCATGCGCCTACATGGGAGACGATGTGGTGGACCTGCCGGTGATGCGCCGTTGCGGCCTGGCTGTTTGCGTTCCCGCCGCCCCGGCGCTGGTCAAGCAGCATTCCCATTACATCACCCAACTGCCGGGCGGCGGCGGTGCCGTGCGCGAACTGTGCGAGATGATCATGCAGGCGCAGGGAACTTTCGAGACGCAGTTGGCGCCTTATTTGAAATGATTCCCCCGACCCCCCTTTTTTTGCCGGGCTGATGCGCGACCGCCTCACGCTCTGGTTCCCGGCCGGCCTGCTGGTGCTGCTGGCGATGCTGTCGTTCTGGCTCGACCGCACTGTGCAGCCGCCGCAGCCGAAAAATGACGGCAGCAGCCGGCATGACCCCGACTATACCGTGGAAAACTTCACCGCCACACGCATGGGCATGGACGGACTGCCGCACCACACCCTGACCGCCGCCAGGATGGTGCATTACCCGGACGACGACAGCACCCATCTCGACGGGCCGCATTTCACCCGCTTCGAAAGCGGAATGGCCCCGATACACGTCCAGTCGGCCAAGGGTCTGCTGTCGAAGGAGGGGGAACACGCCCACTTCACCGGCAACGTCGTGGTCACGCGCGATGCCTTCGGCGGCAAAAGCGCCTTGACGCTCACGACCAGCTACCTGCATGTTATTCCGGACAAGGACCTGGCGCTGACCGACAAGCCTGTTAACATTCGGGATGCGCATACCAATGTCGACGCCGTTGGTTTAGAATTGAACAACAAAACCCACGTGATGAAACTGTTTTCGCACGTCAAAGGCCGTTATGAAAACCCCAACCGATAAAGTAAAACTCGCGCAGCGAGACCTCGTCCCTCTCTCCCTCTGGGAGAGAGCTAGGAGAGAGGGGAAGCTCTCGCTCACCCTCTGCCTGTGGACGGCATTATTGCTGGCAGCCGCGCCCTGGGCTCATGCGGAAAAAGCGGATCGGGACAAGCCCATCAACCTGGAGTCAGATACCGCCACTGTGGACGACGCCAGGAAAGTGAGCATTTACGAAGGCAATGTCATCCTCACCCAGGGCACGCTGCAAATCCGCGCCAACAAGCTGGTGGTCACGGAAGATGCCGAAGGTTTCCAGCTCGGCACGGCTTACGGCAACCCGGCCAGTTTCAGGCAAAAGCGCGAAGGCTACGACGAATACATCGAAGGCTATGCCCTGCGCATCGAGTACGACCAGAAGAAGGATCTGGTACAGCTTTTCAATCAGGCGCGCATGAAGCGCGGCCTGGATGAAGCACGCGGAAACTACATTTCCTATGATGGCAAGACCGAATTCTTCCAGGTGATCGGCGGCAAGGAAACCGCTACGGCCAGCAGCCCGCGCGGGCGGGTTCGCACGGTGATACAGCCGAAGCAGAAAACCGCCGCGCCAGCCGCCAGGCCTTCCTCGCTGAAACCCTCCGAAAGTATCGCCAATCCCAGAGAAGAGTAGGAGCGGGCTTGCCCGCGAATCGGTTTCTATCGCGGGCAAGCCCGCTCCTACAGACTGCATTTATATGAGTGAACTGATCGTCCAAGGCCTGAAAAAGCGCTACAAATCGCGCCAGGTAGTGAAAAGCGTTTCGCTGGAGGTTTCCAGCGGCGAAGTGGTCGGGCTGCTCGGGCCGAATGGCGCGGGCAAGACCACCAGCTTCTACATGATGGTGGGACTGGTGTCGCTGGATGGCGGCAGCATCCGCCTGGACGGCGAAGAACTGAGCCACCTGCCTATCCACCGCCGCTCCCGGCTGGGCCTGAGCTACCTGCCCCAGGAAGCATCGATCTTCCGCAAGCTGACGGTATCCGAAAACATCCGGGCGATCCTGGAACTGCAATCGCTTGATCCGGGGCAGGTCGAACAGCGCCTGGACGATCTGCTGCACGAGCTGCATATCAGCCACCTGCGCAACAACCCGGCGCTTTCCCTCTCCGGAGGCGAGCGCCGACGGGTGGAAATCGCCCGTGCACTCGCCACCCAGCCGCGCTTCATCCTGCTGGACGAGCCCTTTGCCGGGGTTGACCCGATCGCCGTGATCGATATCCAGAAAATCATCCGCTTCCTCACCTCACAGAACATCGGCGTGCTGATCACCGACCACAACGTGCGGGAAACCCTGGGGATTTGCGACCGCGCCTACATTATCAACGACGGCGAGGTGCTGGCCAGCGGAAATCCCGACGAAATCATTTATAATGAAAAAGTAAGAAAAGTTTACCTGGGAGAACACTTCCGGATGTAGCGGCGAGCCAGTCCCAAGCGCCGTGCCTGCACTCTCCCGTTAACAAAACCATGAAGCACAGCCTACAACTCAAACTTTCGCAACACCTGACCCTGACACCTCAGCTGCAGCAGTCCATCCGGCTGCTGCAGCTGTCGACGCTGGAACTTGACCAGGAACTGGACGCCTTCACCCAGGAAAATCCCTTCCTGGAGCGCGTGGAAAGCACGGGGGAAACGGAAAGCGAAGAAGCAGCCAGTGCCGGCGGCGGCAAGCCGGACGAGTTCTCTACACAGCCCGCCTCCACCAGCACTGCCGACGAAACCCCCGCCGAACCCGCCCCCCTTGCCGAAAGCGATTGGGATCAGGATAGCCCCTGGACTGCGGGCGACGATGATGAAGATAGCGACTACGCTTCGCAACGTGCCGAAGCGGTGGATCTGCGCGACCACCTCAACTGGCAGTTAGGCCTCACTTCGCTATCCGAACACGACAAGCGAATTGTCGCCTTGCTGATCGACGCCCTCGACGAAGACGGCTATCTCACCCAGAACCTCGATGAACTCGCCGCGCTGTTGCCGCCCGAACTGGAAATCGAGCCGATCGAGCTGCATACTGCGCTCTGCCACCTGCAAAACCTCGATCCGCCCGGTGTCGGTGCACGGAACCTGGGGGAGTGCCTGGCCTTGCAGCTCGAAACCCTTCCGCCCGAGACCCCCTACCGAGAGCAAGCTCTTTCCCTCGCCAAGCACCACCTCAACCTGCTGGCTGCGCGCGATTTCACCAAACTGAAGAAATTGCTGCGCCTCGACGACGACGGGCTGCGTGCCACCCAGAGCCTGATCACCAGCCTCAATCCGCGCCCCGGCGCCGCCTTCGCCAACCTGGACACACGCTACATCCAGCACGACGTCGAGGTAAAGAAGGTCAAGGGGCAATGGGTCGCCACCCTGAACCCGGAGGTCATGCCCAAGCTGCGCATCAATCGCATGTACGCCGACATTCTGCGGCGCAACCGCGACAGCAGCGGGCAGCACCTGTCGAGCCAGATACAGGAAGCGAAATGGATGATCAAGAATATCCAGCAGCGCTTCGAGACCATCCTGCGTGTTTCCCAGGCCATCGTCGAGCGCCAGCGGAATTTCTTCGAACACGGTGCAGTGGCCATGCGGCCCCTGGTGCTGAGAGAGATCGCCGAAGCCGTCGAGCTGCATGAATCCACCATCTCGCGCGTCACCACGCAGAAGTACATGTTCACCCCGCGCGGCATTTTCGAACTCAAATATTTCTTCGGCAGTTCCTGCGCCACGGAAACCGGCGGTGCCTGCTCCTCCACGGCCATCCGTGCGCTGATAAAACAGCTGGTGGCGGCAGAAACCCCGCAAAAACCCCTGTCCGACAGCCAGATCGCGGATATTCTGGCAAAACAGGGCATAGTCGTCGCCCGGCGCACCGTAGCAAAGTACCGCGAGTCCATGCAAATTCCAGCGGTCAGTTTCCGCAAAACCCTTTAATCAACCCGAAGGAGTCTCAAATGAACCTCAATGTTACCGGCCATCACGTTGAAGTGACCCCCGCCATCCGCGATTACGTCACCGACAAGCTCGGCAGGGTTACCCGCCATTTCGACCATGTCATTGACGTCAACGTCATTCTCTCCGTCGAAAAACTGGCCCAGAAGGCCGAAGTAAACGTTCACGTCAGCGGCAAGGACATTTTCGTGAAATCCGAGGATGCCGACATGTACGCCGCCATCGACAGCCTGGTGGACAAGCTCGACCGCCAGATCGTCAAGCACAAGGAAATGCACGGCGGCCCCAACCGCGGCAGCGGCGGCAAGCACCAGCAGGTCGCCGAGTAAGCCAGCGCACGGCGGAACCCAACGATCATGGTCAGCGCCTTTCACCATTGCCCCTTCTCCCTCTGGGAGAAGGTTGGGATGAGGGCTGCCCTCGCCTCAATCCTCTCGATCATAGCCAGCGCCTTTCACCACTGCCCCTTCTCCCTCCGGGAGAAGGTTGGGATGAGGGTTGCCCTCACCTCAATCCTCTCCCCAAGGGGAGAGGAAGCAATGGTGAAAAGCGCTGGTTTTGATCTGCGCTTGTTTTGATATGAGCCTCATCACCAAAATTCTGCCGCCGGGCAACGTCCTCTGCGGCCTCGACACAGGCAGCAAGGCACAGCTATTCGAAGAAGCCGGCCGGCTGTTCGAAAACACCCTGCAGCTGCCGCGCAAGAAGGTAATCGACAGCCTCGCTGCGCGTGAAAAACTCGGCTCCACCGGACTCGGCTACGGGTTCGCCATCCCGCATGGCCGCATCAAGGGCCTGCGCGAAGCCACTGGCGCCTTCTTCAAGCTGAAATCACCGATTCCCTTCGATGCGCCCGACGGTCAGCCGGTCAGCATGTTGTTCATCCTGCTGGTGCCGGAACAGGCCACCGACCTGCACCTGCAAATCCTCGGCGAACTGGCGCAGATTTTCAGCAATCGCCAGCTGCGCGAGAAATTGCAGGCCAGCGACAACCCCGCAGAAATCCATCAATTACTGACTGCATAGCCATGTCACAGATAAGCGTAAAACAGCTGTTCGACGAAACCCACGACAAACTGAGGCTCGTCTGGGTCGCCGGCATGAAGGGCGGAGCCCGCCAACTCACCGGCGAAATCGTGCAAAAGCCCACCCTGGCGCTGATCGGCCACCTTAATCTGGTTCATCCCAACCGGGTGCAGGTGCTCGGCTGCGCGGAAATGGACTACCTGCGCAGCCTGGACCAGCCTGCCCTGACGCAGGCCATCGGCAACCTGTTCTCCACCGAGCTTGCCGCCATCATCGTCGCCAACAACGAGCCGGTGCCGGAGGTGCTGCTAGATGCCGCCAACCGCACCCAGACGCCGCTGTTCACCTCGCCGCAACCCAGCCCCTACCTGATGAACGTGCTCAACCACTACCTCACCCAGGCACTGGCCGAGACCGTCTCCCTGCACGGCGTTTTTCTGGAAGTGCAAGGCATGGGCGTGCTGATCACGGGGGAAAGCGGCATC
>JAIOJM010000078.1 GCA_019911785.1 Sulfuricella sp.
CCAGAACCTTGCCGTCGAATGTCTGGCCCAGACCAAATTTGCTGATCAGCATATCGACAGAAGGGCGGATTTGGTTGACAACGAGGTCTGCGTTAGAGGCCGGGGGATATTGGGTCTCTTCTTGGGTGATTTTTACTGCATGTTCGTCCAGGACTCGAACCACATTTTTCGATTCCGCGATTTTTTGATCATCAGTAAGCGTAGCGGGATCACCGTACAAACCCAATAAATTTGACTCACGATAGCGTCGGTTTGCGATGCCTTGGCTCTCGCTTGTACCGCCATTTAAGTTGTAGCGAATTTCGAACCATGCTTCTGCACGATTATCGCTCTCCAGTGCGGCTTGTAGCTTTGGCATTGCACCAAGCCCGCCCACATTGTAGGTCGCCGAGATAACCGCAGCCCGCTCTTTGGAGTTACCCAATAAGCTTGAAGAAATCTTGCTTTCAAATGTTGCGGCAACCGCATTCAATAGCTCGGTCGCCTTTACCTCTGACGCCAAAGTAACGTTGCTCCAAGCGTCCGACACTTGTTGTCTTGTCGGGATTTTATTGTCGAGCGGATCGCCTGTGAGAGCTAAAGCAGTTCCCGTCCGAAGCGCCTCCAGATATGCAATTTGTCTTGCTGTTATGGTTGTACCACTGACTAAATATGGGGCAAGTGTTGCGGCAGAGGTTGCCGCAGATCGTGCGTACAAGTCATACCCATAACCAATTGCAAGATGCCCAACGCTATCAGCGTGCAGCCCTAGATTTCCTGGCACGAGGTTCTTTAATGGGTCATTTTCACTTTGTTTAATCCCTTCATTTCTGAAATATTCATAGCTGGTTGTTGAAGTTGCGTCTGTTGATGAGGTAAGAACGTGCAATCCGGTAATAGTCATTTGTTTCTCCTTAATTATGTGATTATTTAACGCACCATTTATGGGCGGGTAAGGTTTTACTGATTTCATCGCCGCGCAGGTCTTCGCATCCCCCACACGGGCAAATTTTCACGAGCATGCACACATCTTTTTCTTCGTACTTTTTATATTCTTTGTTGAGTTGGAATACATAAATCTTTGCAGAGACATTCAGCGGTGCAGCATAATTTTGTGCAACAACATAGGTCTGATTGTTTAGTTGCAACAAATTGATAGATGCAACACCGTCAAGTACCCAGTCAAAATTTAAATCATCATATTTTTTCTTATACCGTTCGAGCCAATAATTACCAGGATTGAACATTATCGATTTTTTGGATTGCTGTAATTCTGAAATTACGATTTTTCGCTCATTCAGGGGGAAAATATCGAGCGCATCGTTTAATGCTCGGCCAATTGACCATTTAGTCCTGATAACCTGGTCAACGATGCCATCGTTATTGATGTCCACATCCGCTCGCTCTACCGACTCATCGTATTTATGCGGTTCGCCACGATCGATATTTTCCTCTTCAACTTTGTGCCACTTTGCAAATTCGCCGTGTTGATCGAATCGGGTTTTGCCATACTTTTTTATGTCGTCATTGATAATTCGACCAAGAGGAACACACACTTTGCTATTCGTGCTCTGGTCGAGCTTAAACAAACCTGGCTTATCTGGAGTGGACAAGGGAGCGGCATTACTAGCCGCCACTTTTACCAATAAAGGTGTATGTGTGTCTGTAGGCGATGCCAACCCTTGCAACCGTGTCTCATAAGTACGCTTCACACAGACAGCATCGGCACAGCTGTTGCGCTCCTTCATCCATTGCTTCTGCGTCTGCCGGATGGATTCAGTGTGCTTCTCGCCTTGCAATGCAGTTTTGTAGGCTGCGGCCAATTCCTCGTCGAGCTTCGACAACTCGGCATCGGCACAGATTAACTTTTCAACCGTGGTCGTGGCCTTGCCGCAATCGAAGCTTGCCGCGTGAACCGTGAAGCTCAGCATCAGCCAGCCAAGAACAATCAATAACAGGCGTGCGGCGCGTGTCACATGGAAAAAGTGGGGGCGGGTTTTGACATCACTATTTTTTTCTTCGCTCATCATATTTCCCCCTTTTTTACTGCTCGATTCATTACCCCAAGCCGCTTTGGTCTTGACTTTGTCAGGCATGGCATTTTTCAGCTTAAGAAGCTATCCGGATCGACAAGTCTTGTAAATAGTGGTTTCCCCTATAATTTTCCAAGGGTTTGCCTCATCCCACCCTGGTTCATCCGGTACTCCTTATCGCAAACACCGCATCATTCGCTGCTTGCCTTACGCCGGCGAGGATGTCATTGCCCGCGCCGCCGTCTAGCCTGTCCGCTCCGTTGCCGCCCCGTGCGGTCACGATGTCGTTGCCGGCCAGCGCGGTAATGGTGTCGTTGAGCGCGGTGCCGGACAGTACGTCGTCCCCCGGTGTGCCGGTGGGCGTGAAGCCGAGCTCCTGGATGATCTGGTTCCTGGTCTTGACCGTGCCGTCGGCGAACTGGAAGTATTCGATGCCGCCGGCGGCAAGCGGGTTGTCCGGGTCGAAGTCGTCGAGGTGGATTTCATGGCACTATTTTTCCAGGCTAAATTCATTTATCACTTCCGTTTCCTCCGTGTCGTGTTGCCCAGTCTTCCCCGCCGCTCCCACCATCACGGTTTCGTCCACTTGCAGGCCTTTCGGCACCTGGTGGGCGATGAAGAGGATGGTGGCCTTGCCTTTGAGCTGGTTGATGGTTTTGGCGAAATGTTCCGAGGTGTGCGCATCCAGGTTGGAGGTGGCCTCGTCGAAGATGAGCACGCTGGGGCGCTTGAGCAAGGCACGGGCGATGGCAACGCGTTGCTTTTGCCCACCGGAGAGGCCCACGCCGTGCTCGCCGATTTCAGTTTGGTAACCTTGGGGGAGCTTTTCGATGGTGTCGTGGATTTCCGCCAGACGGCATGCTTTAACGATGTCCTCGAATCCGGCCAGGGGGTTGGCCATTTGCAGGTTTTCGTAAATGGTACCGGAGTAGAGCATGGTTTCCTGAGGCACGACGCCGAACCTGGCACGCAGTTCGTTGGCCGAGAAGTGGCGGATGTCCTGCCCGTCCAGCAGGATACGGCCGTCGCCGGGGCGATAAAAGCCGAGCAATAGCTTGGCGAGCGTGCTCTTGCCCGAGCCGGACGGCCCCATGATGAGGGTAGTTTTGCCCGGCTCGAAGGAGAAAGAAAGCTCGCGGTACAGCCAGGGATGATCTTCGCTGTAGCGGAAGCTGATCCCTTCCAGCTCGATGGCGCCTGGGCCGGCGCCGGATCGGGTGGGGATCAGCGAATACGGTTCGGGCGGGGCGTTCATCAAGTCGCCCAGGCGCTTGACGGAAAGGTTGGCCTGCTGGAATTCCTGGTATAGGCCGACGAGCCGCAACATGGGCTGGGAAAGCCGACCGGCGAACATTTGGAAGGCGACCAGCATGCCGATGGTGAAGCCGTCGTTTTTCATGACCAGGAGCGCGCCGACAACCAGCACCGCCAATCCCTGCAACTGCTCCAGGGCGTTGGCGGCGGTATTGTAGGTGTTGCCAATCTGTTTGGTGTCGAAGCCGGCGGCCAGGTAGTCGGCGATAAAGCGGCCGTAGCGTTTATTCAGTTGAGGTTCGAGTTGAAGGGTCTTGAGGGTTTCCATGCCCGAGATGTATTCGGTGACAAACGCCTGGTTACGGGCGCCCAACAGGAACTGCCGGTTCAAACGTTCCCGGAACAGGGGTGTGACGGCCAGGCTCAAGAGAGCCAACAGAATTAATAGCCCGACCACGATCAACGAGAGTTGCCAGCTATACCAGAACATCACCGCAAGCAGGACGGTCATGAAGGGCAGATCCAGGATCATGGCGACAGCCGCGCCGGAGAGGAACTCCCGGATGGTTTCCACGCCTTGAAGCCGCGCCACCAGTGTGCCGGTCGGGCGGTGGGCAAAATAGGGCATGGGGAGTTTGAGCAGGTGGCCGAAAACCCGGCTGCCGAGAACGGCATCGACGCGGTTGCCGGTATGGAGCACGAGGTATTGCCGCACCCAGGAAAAGGCGGAGGAAAAGACGATCGACAAGGCGAGCCCGATGCCCACTGCAATCAGGGTGCTTTGGGTCTGGTGCACAACCACTTTGTCGATGACCACTTGGGTAAACAGGGGCGTGGCCAGCCCCACGAGTTGCAGCGCCAGTGAGGCTGCCAGGATGTCCCGCCATACCTTGCGGTGCTTGAGCAGTTCCGGGATGAACCAGGTGAAGCCGAAGGGCCTTTCTGCCAGTGCCTTGGCGCCATCTTCATCCCGCACCGGCTCCGGCTTGGGAGTGAAATGGTAGAGCATGGCCTCGAAGCGGCTGGCTAACTCTACGCGGGTACAAGAATTGGGGGTGTCGGAGCCGGCTTCGAAATAGATGACGCGATCGCTGTCCACATGGGTGACCAGCGCGGGAGAAAGCCACTGAGAGTCCCCGGCCGAAGGCATCTGCGTACCGGCTTCAGGAGAAACCGGGCGCAAAAAAGCAAGACAAGGAAGCGCGGTGGTAACAGAGGAAACAACTTCATCGACGGCAACTTCGTTCGCGACGAAATCGAGTTCGGCCGCGGCCTGAACAATTTTTGCAATGCCGAATCCGCCGTCATTTCCCGGCGGATGGCGCTGGAGCAGGAGACGTGCATCGAACGGGACATTGTGCAGCCGGCAAAGGCTGCCCAGCGCCCAGACGGCGCCTTCCCTTGAGACCCTTTTTTTGTTTCCCATGCAGCCTCTTATTATTTTGCGCGCGTCGATGCGGAGTTACCCTTAATCTGAGCGTCGGATTATTAAGACATTTAGATATTCATATCACGATAACATAAAAACACTGGCCGAAGAAGCTGGATAATTACGACAAAAAGCTATCGTCAACCTAACGGCCATGGCGAACCGCCGCCCCAGATGATGAAACAGCAATTTGCCGGTACCGTTTCCCTCTATCCCAGAGGGCGAGAGGGACGAGGTCTCGCTTCGCGAGTTCTACGTTAGGCTTTGTCGCACGTGTAGGGGTTAGTGAGCCGCTCGTAGCCGAAGGTGGATACCGGGCCGTGGCCGGGGATGAAGGTCACATCATCCCCCAGGGAAAACAGCCGCTCGCGGATGGAGCGGATCAGCGCCGGGTAATCGCCGTGCGGGAGATCGGTGCGGCCGATCGAGCCCTTGAACAGCACATCCCCGACAAAGGCGGTCTGGCTGGCGCGATGGAAAAACGCCACGTGGCCGGGGGTATGGCCGGGGCAGTGCAGCACTTCCAGAATCTGGTTGCCCACGCTCACCCGGTCGCCCTGCTCCAGCCAGCGATCGGGCGTGAACGCCGTGGTATGCGGAAAGCCGAACCTCTCGCTCTGCTGCGGCAGCGACTCCAGCCAGAAGGCGTCCTCGCGCTGCGGCCCTTCGATCGGGATAGCCAGCCTTGCCGCGAGCTCCGCGGCTGCCCCGACATGATCTATGTGACCGTGGGTAAGCAATAGCTTGGTCAGACGCAGGCCGTTTTCCTGCACACTGGCAAGCAGTACTTCGGCATCGCCGCCAGGATCGACCAGTGCCGCCTCAAGGGTTTGCTCGCACCAGATCAGGGAGCAGTTCAGCTCGAACGGGGTGACGGGGATGATGAGGTATTTCATGGCTGGAATTATAAACACGAAAAAGTGATTGAACCGCAGAGGACGCGGAGGACGCGGAGGACGCAGAGGAAAAACTTAGCAGGCGTCTGTCTCTCAAGCATTGCTTTCCTCAGCGTCCTCCGCGTCCTCTGCGGTAAACGCATTTGAATTTTACTCGCCGGTGGAAACAATAGCAGTGACAACCACCACATCGCCCGTCACTTCCCACTTCACGTCGTAATCCAACAGCTTCATGCCGAAAACCCGCTTGCCGTCGCTCTTCCCATAGTAGGCGGGACGCGGGTCCCGGCTCAGTATCTGGCGTATCAGCAGCTCCAGTTCCGGCACCGCCGCGCAGCGATCCAGCGCAGGCCGGCTGAAATCCACCTCGAACAAGGCGGAAGGGGCTTCCGCCGCGAAACCGCCGGTTGCGCCGGGAATAACATCCGAATACGGCAAATAGGGTTTGATATCCAGCACCGGCGTGCCGTCCAGCAGATCCGCGCCCTTCAGGTGCAGCAGCACCCGCCCCGGCCCGGCTTCGATGCGTTCCAGCTCGACCGCCGACAGGCCGATGGGATTGGGGCGGTGGGTGGAGCGGGTAGCAAAGACGCCCAGGCGGCGATTGCCGCCCAGCCGCGGCGGGCGCACCGTCGGTTTCCACGGCTCGTCCAGGCAGGCGTGAAAAACGAAACTCACCCAGATGTGC
>JAIOJM010000079.1 GCA_019911785.1 Sulfuricella sp.
GGCGGAGGCGGGCGAGGAAAACGCCACGCGCCAGAAATTCCGCAAGATGCTGCGCGAGGGCAAGCTCGACGACAAGGAAATCGAAGTCGAAGTCGCCGCCGCCCAGGCGCACATGGAAATCCTCGCCCCGCCCGGCATGGAAGAAATGACCTCGCAGATCCAGGGCCTGTTCCAGAACATCGGCGCCGGCCGGCGCAAGCTGCGCAAGATGAAGGTAGGCGAAGCGATGAAGCTCCTCACCGAAGAAGAGGCCATGAAACTGGTCAAC
The DNA here is from genome assembly GCA_019911785.1 of Sulfuricella sp. Next base: position 269 of record JAIOJM010000079.1, read on the forward strand.
GACGAGGAGCTGAAAATCCAGGCGGTGCAGAACGTCGAACAGAACGGCATCGTCTTCCTCGACGAAATCGACAAGATCACCAGCCGCTCCGAATCTTCCGGCGCCGATGTGTCGCGCCAGGGCGTGCAACGCGACCTGCTGCCGCTGGTGGAAGGCACCACCGTCTCCACCAAGTACGGCATGATCAAGACCGACCACATCCTGTTCATCGCCAGCGGCGCCTTCCACCTCGCCAAGCCCTCCGACCTGATCCCCGAACTGCAAGGCCGGCTGCCCATCCGGGTCGAGCTGGAGTCCCTCTCCGTTTCCGATTTCGAGCAGATCCTCACCAACACCGATGCCTGTCTCACCAAACAGTACGAAGCCCTGCTCGGCACCGAAGCGGTGAAACTGGATTTCAAGCCCGACGCTGTCCGGCGCCTGGCCGAAATCGCTTTCGAGGTCAACGAAAGAACCGAAAACATCGGCGCGCGCCGGCTCTACACCGTGATGGAAAAGCTGCTCGAGGAAATCTCCTTCGAAGCCGGGCGCAAGGCTGAAGAAAGCATCGTCATCGACGCCGCCTATGTCGACGGCAAGCTGAAGGAACTGGCGAAGAGCGAGGATCTGGCGAGGTACGTGCTGTAACCCTTTCGTCATGACAACGTAGATTGAAATGAAATTCACCGATTTGGCCATCGGCCAGCGCTTCGAACTGGACGGTGCGTTATACGTCAAAACCAGCCCGGTGCTAGCCAGCCGGGAAGAGGGCGGGGAAAGGAGATTCCTGGCCCGCTATGTGGTGGTCCAGCCATTGGACGGCAACGGAACCCGACCTGAGGCGGCGGATGAAAAGTTGCTGCGGGCGGAGGCGGTGCTTGCAGCCTTCGAGGTCTACCATGCGCGCTGTCGGGAGTTGCTTGAGGAGGAGACCCCTGCCGACAGGCTGCAAGAGATCGCCAATGTCCTGGAGGGTGAGCGGCAAGGCTTTCTTGACGCGGTTCTGAAGGGATAGCGCAGTGCTCACAGCCACTCAGAAAACCCACTACTTACGCCTGCGCTGGGCAGCGTTCAGCCTGGTGGCTCTGGCCTACATCCTGTCCTTTTTCCACCGCTTTGCCCCGGCGGCAATCGCCACCGATCTGCGGCAGGCCTTTCAGGCGAGCGGCGCCGAGATGGGCGCGCTGGCCGCCACTTATTTCTATGTTTATGCAGTGATGCAGATCCCTACCGGCGTGCTGGTGGATACCCTCGGTCCGCGCCGGATTCTTGTCATAGGCGGGGTGGTCGCGGGAGCGGGTTCGCTCCTGTTCGGGCTTGCAGACACCCTGGCGGTGGCTTCGGCCGGGCGCCTGCTGGTCGGGCTGGGTGTGTCGGTCACCTTCATTTCGCTGCTCAAGCTCAATGCCGCCTGGTTTCACGACCGTCATTTTGCCTCGCTCACCGGCCTGTCCATTCTGCTGGGCAATATCGGCGCGCTGTTGGCGGCGTCACCGCTGGCCTGGGCGCTGGGGTTCGTCTCCTGGCGCACCGTGTTCGTTGCGGTGGGCGGGCTTTCCCTGGGCGTTGCCGTGCTGGGCTGGATGATGGTGCGTGACCACCCCGGCAAGGCCGGCCTGCCTTCCATGCGCGAGCTGGACGGCAAGGCAGCGCATCCGCCGCACCACGGCCACTGGTACGACGGCCTGGTGGAGGTGGTAAAGAACCGCGCCACCTGGCCCGGCTTCTGGGTCAACCTGGGCATGTCCGGCACCTTCTTCGCCTTCGGCGGCCTGTGGGCGGTGCCCTTCCTGAAGGATGTCTACGGCATGGAGCGCACCGCAGCGACTGCCCACACTTCCCTGCTGCTGGCCGGCTTCGCTCTTGGTGCTTTCTTCATCGGCACGCTGTCCGATCGCCTCGGCCGGCGCAAGCCGGTGATGGTCGGCGCCGCGCTGGTGTATTGCCTGAGCTGGCTGCCCCTGGTGTTCGGCTGGCCGCTGGCACCGCTGCAGGGCTGCAGCCTGTTCCTGCTGATGGGCCTGGGCGCTTCGGGCTTCACCCTGAGCTGGGCGTGCGCCAAGGAGGTGAACAAGCATGCCCTGTCCGGCATGGCCACCAGCGTGGTCAACACCGGCGCCTTTCTGGGCACGGGCGTGATGCAGCCGCTGGCGGGCTGGATGATCGACCGTTCGGCCGGCACACATCCGGCCACCGCGGTTCATACCCTGGCGGACTACCAGGCCGGGATGGGGATGATGCTGGGGGTCGCGCTGATGGGGCTGGTGGCGACGCTGTTCATCCGCGAAACCTATTGCCGCTACGTTTACCTGGATTGAGCTATGGAACATATCGTCTTTCTCGACCGTTCGACGCTGGAAGCAACCATCCGCCGTCCGGCCTTTCCCCACCGGTGGGAAGAATACGCCACCACCTCGCCGGAGAAGACCGCCGAACGGCTCCAGGAAGCCACCATCGCCATCACCAACAAGGTGCCGCTGCGGGCCGAAACCCTGGCGCAGCTGCCCAGGCTGAAGCTGATCGCCGAGGCCGCCACCGGCGTCAACAACATCGACGTGGACTGGTGCCGCGAGCACGGCATCGCCGTCGCCAACATCCGCAACTACGCCGTGCATGCCGTACCGGAACACGTGTTCATGATGATCCTGGCGCTGCGCCGCAACCTGCTGGCCTATCGCGCTGACTTGCAAAAGGGGCTGTGGCAGCAATCCGACCAGTTCTGCCTGTTCACCCATCCCGTCCGCGACATCCACGGCAGCACTCTGGGCATCATCGGCCACGGCGCACTGGGACAGGCGGTGGCGGAGATGGCGCAGGCCTTCGGCATGAAGGTGCTGTTTGCCGAACACAAGAATGCAACGGCAATCCGGCCCGGATTTGTGCTCTTCGAACAGGTACTGGCGGAGAGCGACGTGGTCACCCTGCACGTGCCGCTGACGGAGGCAACCCGCAACCTGATCGGCGCGGCCGAACTCGGCCGGATGAAGCCCTCGGCCCTGCTCATCAATGCCGCGCGCGGCGGCGTGGTGGACGAGGCGGCGCTGGCTGAGGCGCTGCGCGAGGGGCGCATTGCCGGAGCGGGGTGCGACGTGCTGTCGGTAGAGCCGCCGCGCCAAGGCAATCCCTTGCTGGAGCTCGACCTGCCCAATCTGATCCTCACCCCCCACATCGCCTGGGCGAGCCGCGAGGCGATGCAGATCCTGGCGGATCAGTTGATCGGGAACATCGAGGCGTTTGTTGCGGGTGTTCCCCGCAATTTGGTGACCTGAGGGCAGCAAACACAGTTCCGGACGTTTGATCAAGAGTGCTACAGTACAAGTGAGGTACTTCTTGTTTACCCGCTAATTTGCGACCCCAACTTCAAAACCGGCGGCAGCCTGCTGGTGGGAACCGGGGGTGTGGCGCTGGAGAGGTTTTTGGCCGTGGGTGCGGAGGGGTGGATGGGGTAGATCAACCCAGATTATCGCGCATGTAGATACTGTTATTCACGTCAAGCCATGCAAGGCCGGATCAAAAGATTTTCCCGACTTGAGGACGCCGTAAGCGACATGAACGAGTTTGCGCATCATAGCCCCGATAATAAGCTTGGGAGGCTTTCCAGCCGCAGC
>JAIOJM010000080.1 GCA_019911785.1 Sulfuricella sp.
TGTCGGACTTATGGGGATCGAAGCGAAGCGGGTCAAGCAGGCAAGCCGCGTAGCGGATGCTCGCAAAATTCGGCTGGGCGCGGACAGATTTTGCCGGTTTTGCAGGTCAATAGTCGTTCTATTGACCAAAAAAGCGGCGAAATATGGACCGCCTAGGCGGATTTGCAGCCGATTCATCATGAGTCCGACAGGCTCCTGGGTATCCAGCCTTCCAGCAGGGCGGTGATTACGGCGTCAGCCTGTTCTGAAAGCACGAAACGGTCATTGGAAAGTATCCACCGGAATGCCAGCCCCTGCACGGAGGAAATCAGCAGACAGGCGCTTTGCTCCGGGTTGATATCGGCGCGCATTTCTCCCGCCGCCTGCGCCGCCTTGATCTGGCCGGAGAGGAATTGCAGGAAGGACATCACCAGCTGGTTCATGCGCTCGCGGAACACCGGATCGCCAGACTGCAGCTCTTCGGAAAAAAGCAGGCGCGGGATGCCCGGCTGGCTCTGAATAAAATTGAGGTGAAAACGAATCACCGCGCGCAAGCGTTCGATCGGCGCCAGCTTGTCCAGCCCAAGCTGGCCTATACCCTGCTGTAGCCGGTTCTGGACGGCATCCACCAGCGCCACCAGCACGTGGCTCTTGTCGCCGAAATGCAGGAACAACGTCGGCTGAGCGATTCCCACCGCCTTGGAAAGCGCACGCGTGGTCAGCTTCGCCACGCCTTCATGGCGAATGATCTCCATCGCCGCCTCGACGATGTCGTTGCGCCGGGCTTCGGCGGATTTGCGCTTGCGTTTTGGCTCAGCCATCAGTAGCTGTGGTTTTTGGGTTTCATTTCCCGTAATTATAGCCATTAATCCCCTTTATTCCCTTCGATTTCAGGCTGGTCGCACAATATCAAAAAAAGCGGCCCGAAGGCCGCTAAAACACACACGCGAGGGGGCGTAGTGTTACTTGGAACAGCATTCGCCTTCCGGCACGCCGGCCTTTTTCAGCGTGAAGGCGAGCGGGCAGAAGTTGGTCAGGCCGCTCTGCGCCAGGTTGGCGCCGACGAACACGGTCAGCCAGAGCCAGGCGGGATCGACGAAATGGCTCAGCGCAACGCTGAGCAGCACCATGCTGCCGGCCATCAGATGAACGATTTTATCCACGGTCATGATTGTTTCCTTTCTTAAAATTTGTAGCTGATCTGCACATTGACGATGTTTTGTTCAAGTTCGATCTTGGTGGTGCCGTCGGTTGACGTCACGTCATTGTGGAAGGCGCGCACATAGGACAGCGAGCCGGACACTTTTTCGCTCAGCTGACGGGTGGCACCGAGCGAAAGGTGCTTCTCGGTGACCGCCAGGGAGCCGATGTTGGATTGCACATCTTCCGCGCCAATCGGTGATTTGCCGTAATTAAAGCCGGCGCGGAGCGTGGTTTTCGGGTCGATCTCCTTCTGCACGCCGATGGCGTACACAGTCTGGTCATCCCAGCCGAAGTTGAAACTGGCCGGAATCGGTCCGGCATAGCCGGATGGCCGATTGACAGGAACCGAGTTCAGGACGTCGCTGAATTGGATGCGTTTGATGTCGGCCTCGATCAGCAAACCCGCCATCGGCTTGAATGCCACACCAAATGCGAACTGCTGCGGAGCATCCATCGTCATCGCAATTTCGCCGGCAGCGGTATTCCATTTGAATTCACTCATGTTCTGCTTGCTGACCCATGATGCACCCAATTGCAGTTTGTCACTCACCTTGTAGATCAGACCTGCGGTCATCCCGTAACCATAAACCTGGTTCTGCGGCAAGGTATAAGCCGCGTTGGACATGGCCAGGCTCTGGTAATCGATGTTCAGCGCGGCACCTACCGAAAGCTTGTCGCTTACCTTGTAGCCGAAGCCAGGGGCAATCTTGTAAAACTGCTTGGTGGTCACCACCGGCTGATTGGTGCCGCCAGGAACAACATCGGGGAAATCTACCCCCATTCCGGAAAGTCCTGCCATGCCCATGCCAAGGTAAAGCTTGTCGTTGACGTTGAACGCCACCGCACCCGACGGGATCAGGTAATAATCCGAATCGCTGTCAGCGCCATTCACCTTGCGTGGCGGATTCAGCGATCCGAATCCCATGTCGAAGCGCACCTCCTTCATGCCCAGCTCCGCCAGGCCGGCCGGGTTGGTCATTATCGTTCCAGCGTCCTGGGGCGCGGCCACCACCGCTCCCGCCATGCCCCACTGCGTTGCGGTCACGCCCAGCATCTGGTCGCCGTTGGTGGCCAATGCAACCTGGCCGAAACCTAACAATGTCGCGCCCATGGCGCCTGCTGCAATATATTTTCTATTCATCATGTATCCTCCTCCAAATTTTTTATAATGTTTACTTCGCTTTCGCTGCAACCGGGGTCATCAGCTGCGAACTCACCCCGGGTATGCCGCGGAACTTTTGATGGCAGGCCACGCAGCCGCTCATGATGTCGCTCATGTGCGTCGCTGCCTTAACCATGTCGCCCTTATCGGCCGCCTCGGCCAGCCTGAGCGCACTACCCTCGACCGCATCGTTCATCGCCGGCAACACAGCCATGTCCGTGCTGTTCATCTTGTCCAGCGGGAAATAAGGCAGCAAGCCGCCTTTCGGGATACGGTGATTGGCCAGTCGGCGCGCACTGTCGGCCGCCTGTTCGGCGTTGTCGGTCGCCAGCGCGGCGGCGATGCCCTGATACTCCGACAGGATTTCCTGCATCACCTGGCGCAGGGTCAGCTGGTTGCTCTTGCGCGTGTGCTGGGCGTGCAGCTTGTTCATGGTGGC
>JAIOJM010000081.1 GCA_019911785.1 Sulfuricella sp.
TTGTCCAGCACGCCGTTGACGAACTTGTGGCCATCCGTGCCGCCGTAGGTCTTGGCCAGTTCGACTGCCTCGTTGATGATGACGCGGTAGGGAATTTCCGGGTGATGCTTCATTTCGTAGGCGGCCAGCAGCAGGATGGCATGTTCCACCGGGCTCAGCTCTCCGGCAGGCCGGTCGAGGTAGGGCGCGATCAGCACATCCAGTTCCTGCGCCTGACCAATGACCCCGCGCACCAGGACCGCAAGGTGCTCTTCGTCGATCTTCGGGTATTCCTTTTCCTCGCGCAGCTGGCTCAGGATGGTATTGGCATCTCCCCCCGTCAGTTTCCACTGGTACAGGCCCTGCACCCCGAATTCCCGCGCCTTGCGCCGGCTTTTTTTCGGCGCCTTGTCGGCTCTTTTTTCGCTGCTCATAGCCGCTTCAGCAGGTTGGCCATCTCGATTGCGACCAGGGCCGCATCCGTCCCTTTTTCGGACATCCGGGCCAGCGCCTGGTCGTCGTCTTCGGTGGTGAGGATGGCGTTGGCGATCGGCATGCCGCTATCCAGCGCAACGCGGGTCACGCCGTTGCCGGACTCGTTGGCGACCAGTTCGAAATGGTAAGTCTCGCCGCGGATGACCGCGCCGAGCGCAATCAGCGCGTCGAACTTGCCGCTCTTCGCCATTTTCTGCAGCGCCGTGGGAATTTCCAGCGCACCCGGCACGCTCGCCAGCGTAATGTCGCCATCCGCCACGCCATGCTTCCGCAGGGTGCAGGCACAGGCGGACAGCAGACCCTCGCACACGTCGATGTTGAAGCGGCTCATCACGATGCCGATGCGCAGCCCCTCGCCCGACAGGTTTTTCTCGATTTCCACGTAATTGTTGCACTTTTCCATATTTATCCTTTTAATCAAACATTAACCACGAATGACACGAATTTCCACGAATGTACACAAATAAATCAGTTTGTCATTCGTGGATATTTACTGGCCTCTATTCGTGTTAATTCGTGACTATTCGTGTCATTCGTGGTGTGCTTCTTTTTTGTTCAATTCTTCTTTGGCTCGACGTAGCCCGTCACTTCCAGGTCGAAGCCGGTCATGCTCGGCATCTTGCGCGGCGTGGCCAGCAGCCGCATCCGGGTGACGTTGAGGTCGCGCAGGATCTGTGCGCCGATGCCGTAATTGCGCAAATCCACCTTGGCGGGCGCCTTCGGCTGGGTGCGCCGGATGCGTTCGAGCAGGTCCGCGGAAGTTTCCGGGCGGCGCAGCAGAACGATCACTCCGCTGCCCGCTTCGGCGATGGTCTTCATCGCCTCGTGCACGCTGAAGGTGTGTTCGAGGCTGGCCACATCGAGAAAATCCAGCGTCGACAGCGGCTCGTGCACGCGCACCAGGATCTCTTCGCCGGGCTTGATTTCCCCCTTCACCAGGGCAAGATGGGCCTCGTTGGCGGTCTTGTCCAGATAGGCGATAAGCTTGAATTCGCCGTAGCAGGTATGCACCGCACGCTCGGAAACCCGCTCCACCAGGCTCTCGGTCTGGCTGCGGTAGTGGATCAGGTCAGCGATGGTGCCGATCTTGAGGTTGTGATGCTTGGCGTATTCGAGCAAGTCCGGCAGGCGCGCCATTTCGCCGTCTTCCTTGAGGATTTCGCAGATCACCGCCGCCGGCTCCAGTCCCGCCAGGCCGGCCAGGTCGCAACCCGCCTCGGTATGGCCGGCGCGCACCAGCACGCCGCCCTTCTGCGCCTTGAGCGGGAAGATATGGCCGGGCTGGACGATGTCGGACGCCTTGGCGTCCTTCTTCACCGCCGCCAGGATGGTCTTGGCACGGTCGGCGGCGGAGATGCCGGTGGTCACCCCTTCCGCCGCCTCGATCGAAACGGTGAAGTTGGTACCCAGAGCCAGCTGATTGGCCGACACCATCAGCGGCAGATTGAGCAGGCGGCAGCGCTCCTCGGTCAGCGTCAGGCAGACCAGGCCGCGGCCGTATTTGGCCATGAAGTTGATCGCTTCGGGCGTGACGAATTCCGCCGCCAGCACCAGGTCACCCTCGTTCTCGCGGTCTTCTTCGTCCACCAGGACGACCATTTTGCCGGCCTTGAAGTCGGCGATAATTTCCTCGGTAGAGCTGATTGTCATAGTTCTTTATTCCTTATAAATTTTACTCAGGGACTGGGGTGCAGGGGCTAGGGATCAGGGACTAGAAAATCTCGCGTAGCGAGACAACCCCTAGTCCCTAGCCCCTAGTCCCTAACCTTCCGGGTGCAGCAGGCGATCGACATAACGCGCCAGCATGTCCACTTCCAGGTTGACCCTGGCGCCGAGTTTGAGATATTTGAGGGTAGTCACTTCCACGGTATGAGGGATAAGGTTGATGCTGAACGTGGCGTCGCGCACCTCGTTCACGGTCAGGCTGACGCCGTTGACGGTGATCGAACCCTTCGGCGCGATAAATCGCGAGATATCCCTGGGCGCGCGGATCATCAGTTGGTGGCTCTCGCCCACCGGCTCGAATTTCACCACCTCGCCGACACCGTCCGCATGGCCGCTGACGAGGTGTCCGCCCAACCGGTCTGACAGGCGCATCGCCTTTTCCAGGTTGACCTCGCCGGGTTCGCCCAATCCCACGGTGCAGTTCAGGCTTTCCTGCGACACGTCCACGGTGTAGGCGTTGCCGGCCAGCGAGGTCACGGTGAGGCACACGCCGTTGGCGGCGATGCTGTCGCCGACCGCGACATCGCTGAAATCCAGCTGCTCCGATGCAATGGTCAGGCGCACGCCCTTGTCGCGTTGTTCGACCTGCTTGATCTGGCCCACCGCCTCGATAATTCCGGTAAACATTTTTTCCCTTACACCTAACCACTAGAGACCAAAACACCGCTGTGGGAGCGGCGCCCTCGCCGCGATTTTCGACCACATTCGCGCCCAAACCCCATCCCCATCCTAACCTTCCCCTTGAAGGGGAAGGGACGATCGCCCTCTCTCCCTTTGGGAGAGAGTTGGAGAGAGGGTTCGCGGCGCTCCTACATGCATCCAATGAACAACTTGTGCTAATTCACCGGCAAGGCGCGAATGCGCAGGTCGCGCCCGACCATCGCCACGTCGGCAATGCGCAGTTCGCGCCGCTCGCCCATCTCGACCAATTCCGGCAGGTCGAACATGCCGCGAGCCCGGTCGCCCAGCAGCAGCGGCGCAAAGTAAATCACGAATTCATCCACCAGGCCCTGCCTCACCAGCGCTCCGTTCAGGCCGCGCCCGGCTTCCGCCGTAATTTCGTTGATGCCGCGCTTGCCCAGTTCGTCCAGCATCCGCGCAAGATCGACCCGGCCATCGTCCCCCGGCAGGACCAGCACTTCCGCCCCGGCCTCGCGCAAGCGCCCGGCCCTGGCCGGGTCGCTGCTCGCCGTCACCACCAGTGTTTCCCCCGCCAGCAGCATTTTCGCCGTGGGCGGCATCTTCAATGTGCTATCCACCACGATGCGCAGCGGCTGGCGCGGCGTTTCCACCTCGCGCACGTTGAGCATCGGGTCGTCCGCCAGTACCGTGCCGATGCCGGTCAGCACCGCGCAGGAACGGGCGCGCAGCCGGTGCGCGTCGCGTCGCGCATCCGCACCGGTGATCCACTGGCTCACTCCGTTGTTGAGGGCGGTCTTGCCATCCAGGCTGGCGGCGATCTTCAGCCGCAGCCACGGGCGCCCGCTGGTCATGCGGGAAACGAAGCCGATATTGAGCTCGTGCGCCTCTTTCTCCAGCAGGCCGATATCGGTCCGGATGCCGGCCTGTTGCAGTTGCGCCAGCCCCTCTCCCGCCACCTGCGGATTGGGATCGACCATCGCCACCACTACGCGGCCCACACCGGCCTTGACCAGGGCCTCGGCACACGGCGGCGTGCGGCCATGATGGCTGCACGGCTCGAGCGTGACATAGACCGTTGCGCCCTGCGCCAGCTCGCCTGCCTGCGTGAGTGCATGGATCTCGGCATGGGGTTCGCCGGCACGCTCATGCCAGCCGGAACCCGCCACCTTGCCGTCGCG
>JAIOJM010000082.1 GCA_019911785.1 Sulfuricella sp.
GCTGTCGGGCCAGAGCGGCATCGGCATCCGGCACGCCAACCGTACGGTCGGCATCCGCCACGATATTGCCATGCACCTGTTTCAGCCAGACCGGTTCGGAGGGGAGAGCTGCGCGCAGCAACGCCCGGTTCCGCGCCACGGAAACCGGGTCGTCGCCAACATGGTCACCCAGGTTGAGCGTAGCATAGGCACCCACGCTCACCCCGCCATCACGGGTTGTTTGCAGGGCGCGCACATTGGCCGGCGCAGGCCAATCGGGGATGATCCCGAGTTCACTCATGCCGTAGTACTTTCAGCAAATCAGCCATATCCTGCGGCAGGTCCACCTGCCATTCCATCGCTTCGCCGCTGACCGGGTGGATCAGCCCGAGCCTTTCCGCATGCAAGGCCTGCCTCCCCAGGTTCTTGACCGCGTCGCGCAACAGTGGCGGCAGGTTCAGCGGTCTGCCGCCGTAAACCGGGTCGCCCGCCAGGGGATGGCCGATGGACTGCATGTGCACCCGAATCTGATGCGTTCGGCCGGTTTCCAGGCTGCAACGGATCAGGGTGTGGCGTTCGAACTGCTCCAGCACGGCGTAATGCGTTACCGCCGGCTTGCCGTTGTGGACTATCGCCATTTTGACGCGCTGACTGGGATGCCTGCCGAGCGGCGCTTCCACCTTGCCGTCATGAGCCACCAGCCCCTGCACCACCGCCAGGTAATCGCGCTTCACGCTGCGGGCCTGGAGCTGGCGCACCAGATCGGTCTGCGCGGTCAGGGTTTTGGCCACCACCAGCAGGCCGCTGGTGTCCTTGTCGAGGCGATGGACGATGCCGGCGCGGGGAATGCACGCAAGTTGCGGCGCATGGTGCAGCAAGGCATTCAGCATGGTGCCCTGCCAGTTGCCGCTGCCGGGGTGAACCACCAGCCCGGCCGGCTTGTTGACCACCAGCAGCGCATCGTCTTCATACACGATGTCGAGGGCGATTTCTTCCGCTGCATAGGGAGTCTCGGAGGGATGCAATTCGGGCTCGACCCTCACCTTCCCGCCGCCCCACACCGCCTGCTTGGGGGCGACATACTCGCCATCGAGCGTGACGCGTTTGTCCTTGATCCAGGTTTGCAGGCGGCTGCGGGAATAATCCGGCAACAGCTGCTGCAAGGCCTGATCGAGGCGCAAACCGGTCATTTCCGGCGGAATCGTCAAGTTGATGGGGGCCGGATTTGGGTTATAATCGAGCGGATTACCACTTTCGCCCTGCTGGGCATCGGATATTGTCATGAGGCTTAGTTTAGCGTTAATTCTTGCATTGTTGATAACCGGCTGCGGCCTGCTGCCGGAAGTCCAGGATGAAACCAAGGGCTGGTCGGCCCAGAAACTCTACGCCGAGGCCAAGGACCAAATGGCCGACGGCGGCTATGAAAAAGCCATTCAGTACTTCGAAAAGCTGGAGGCGCGCTACCCCTACGGCCGCTATGCGCAGCAAGCCCAAATCGAGGTAGCCTACGCCTACTACAAGGCGAACGAACCGGCCTCCGCCCTCGCCGCCTGCGACCGTTTCATCAAACTCCACCCCAACCACCCCAACGTGGATTACGTTTATTACCTGAAGGGTCTGGTGAACTTCAATGACGACCTGGGCTTCCTCGGCGCCCTGAGCGAGAAGGTTGCCGAAACCTCGGAAACTCTTGCCCCTCTCGCCAGGCAGGACATGAGCGAACGCGACCCGAAAGCATCACGCGAAGCCTTTGAATCCTTCAAGGAGCTGGCGACCCGCTTCCCCGGCAGCAAGTACACCCCGGACGCCATTGCCCGCATGAAGTACCTGGTCAACGCCCTCGCCTCGCATGAAGTTCACGTGGCTCGCTATTACTACAAACGCGGCGCTTACGTTGCTTCCGTCAACCGCGCCCAGTCCGCGATGCAGCAGTATCCGCAGGCGCCCGCCACCGAGGAGGCGCTGACGATCATGGTGAAAGCCTACGATGCGCTCGGCATGAATGATCTGCGCGACGACACCCTGCGCATCATGCAAAAGAACTTCCCCGACAGCCGCTACTTCGCCCTTCAGAAAAAGGCGGAAACGCCGTGGTGGAAAATCTGGTAATCAACCTGATGTTTGCCCAATCCTCTCACCCCGCCGCAACCGCTCCTGAAGTTCGGCGGTTTGCGGCGTGCGCCCCAGCAGCGTAAACAGGCGCGCATCTTCGACCCATTGCAGCCTCTCCAGGTCGGTCAACCGGGCAAATGCCTGCAGTTGCTCGGCACTCACGGTATAGCGGAAACCTCCCGGCTGCTCAGGCATTTCCGCCCCGCCACGCCTTGAGGTGCTCGATGTCTGAAATGTCCTGTGCGCGACCGGCCTGCTCCTTGAGAGCGATCAGATCCTCCACCGCCGCCAGCGACACCCCTATGCCCGCCAGATCGCGCACCTCGCGCCGGGAATAGGCCAACTCGAATGGCAGATCGACGCCGATCAGAACGTCTACTGCCGGAATATTTTTTTCACCGCCACACAGGGAAAAAGCCACCATATTCCTGTGTTCCACCCATTCGGATCGCTTCGCCGGATCAAGCAAATCTTCCAACGCCACAGGCAAAGCCGGCTTAAGCTTCAGCTCCCGCGCCACTGCCAGAAATTCTTGCAGATTGGCCGAATCCAGCGCCAGTACCACGTCCACATCCATAGTCATGCGCGGCACGCCGTACAGGTTCACGGCTAGGCCACCAACCAGCAGATATCTCACCCGATGCCGTTCCAGAGAACGGAACAGGTCAAGGTAAAACATCAGATCGCCGCTTCGTCGGTTTCGCCGGTGCGGATACGCACCACCTGCTCCACGCTGGTGACGAAAATCTTGCCATCGCCGATCTTGCCGGTGCGTGCCACCTTGATAATGGCATCGATGGCGGCCTCCACCTGGCTGGCTGCAATCACCAGTTCGATCTTGACCTTGGGCAGAAAGTCGACCACGTACTCGGCGCCGCGGTAAAGTTCGGTATGCCCTTTCTGCCGGCCGAAGCCTTTCACCTCGGTCACGGTCAGGCCGGTGACGCCGATATCCGATAATGCCTCGCGCACTTCATCAAGTTTGAACGGCTTGATAATCGCCTCTATTTTTTTCATCTGCCTCTCCTAATTTACTGCATCCACGGACGATACTTCGATGTAATCGGATAGCGCCGGTCCTTGCCGAATCCGCGCGGCGTGACCCGTACTCCGACTGGCGCCTGGCGTCGCTTGAACTCGTTCTTATCGATCAGTTTCACTACGCGGCGCACATCCTTTTCAGCGTAACCCTGCGCGATGATGTCATGCGGACACAGGTCGTGCTCGACATAGGCCTCCATGATGGCATCCAGAATTTCATACGGCGGCAGGGCATCCTGGTCGGTCTGGTTGAGACGCAGTTCGGCGGACGGCGCACGGGTGATGACCCGTTCCGGGATCACCTCGCCGAGACTGTTGCGATAGCGCGCCAGGCGATACACCAGAGTTTTCGGCACGTCCTTGAGTACCGAGAATCCGCCGGCCATGTCGCCGTACAGCGTGGCGTAGCCCACCGCCATTTCGCTCTTGTTGCCTGTGGTCAGGACAATCGAACCGTATTTATTGGACAGCGCCATCAGCAAGGTTCCCCGGATGCGGGCCTGGATGTTCTCTTCGGTGGTATCGAGCGGCAAGTCGTTGAATTCTTCTGCCAGCGTGCGGAGAAAAGCGTCGAATGCCAGTTTGATCGGCAACTCGCTGTAGCGAACCTGCTGTCGTTCCGCCATGATCTGCGCGTCCTGCAGGCTCATGTCGGCAGTGAACTCGGAAGGCATCATCACCGCCTGCACCCGTTCCGCACCTAGCGCATCAACCGCTATCGCCAGCGTCAGCGCGGAGTCGATTCCCCCGGACAGTCCTAACACGATGCCGGGAAAGCCGTTTTTCATCACATAATCCCGCACGCCCAGGCACAATGCCTGGTAAACGGACGCCTCGATCGGCGGCTGCGGAATGACCTCTCCCTGCTGCGGCTGATCCTTCTCCAGCTCGACGATGCGCAACATTTCCTCGAATGCCGGGAGCTGGTGCACCAGCACGCCCGCGCCGTCCATGACGAAAGAAGCGCCGTCGAATACCAGTTCGTCCTGACCGCCGACCAGATTGACGTAAAAAACCGGCAAACCGCACTCGCCGATCCGCTCGCGCACCGCATGATAGCGCGAAACCTGCTTGTTCATATGATAGGGTGAGGCATTCAGCACCAGCAGCAAATCGGCGCTGGCATTGAGCGCACAGGTCGCGGCACCCTCTTCCCAGATATCGGCGCAGATGTTGATGCCGAATTTGATGCCATCGGATTCGAACACGCACGGCTCGGTACCGGGCGAGAAATAGCGCACTTCATCAAAAACGGAATGGTTGGGCAATATCTGCTTGTGATAGGAGCTGACGACCTTGCCGTCACGCAGCACCGAGGCGGCGTTGTAGCGCTGCCCATCCACCTGCTGCGGATGACCGATCACCAGGGTGATCCCTTGCACCTCCCGTGCCAAGCCGAACAGAGCATGGTCGCAAGCCTCATAGAAACCATCGCGCAGCAGCAGGTCTTCCGGCGGATAACCGGTCAGGGCCAGCTCCGGCGTCACCATCACCTGCGCGCCCGCTGCCTTGGCTCGATTAGCATAATCGAGTATTTTCGCAACGTTGCCGGCAATGTCTCCGACGATGCAGTTGATTTGGGCAATGGCGATCTTCATGCTTTTTTGTTGATTGCTTCAACCACCGCCTCGCCCATGCCAGCGGGCGATTTTGCCACCACCACGCCGGCAGCCTCCAGGGCTGCGATCTTGTCCGATGCCAGGCCCTTGCCGCCGGCGATGATCGCTCCGGCATGGCCCATGCGCTTGCCTTTCGGCGCGGTCTGGCCGGCGATATAGGCTGCCACCGGTTTGGTGACATGGGCCTTGATGTATTCCGCTGCCGCTTCCTCGCGGTTGCCGCCGATCTCGCCGACCATGATGATGGCCTCGGTCTCCGGGTCGTCCTGGAACATTTTCAGGCAGTCGATAAAATCCAGCCCCTTGATCGGGTCGCCGCCGATGCCCACGCAGGTGGACTGCCCCAGCCCGAGTTTGGTGGTCTGATACACCGCTTCGTAGGTGAGCGTGCCAGAGCGCGACACCACGCCGACCTTGCCCTTCTTGTGAATGAAGCCGGGCATGATGCCGATCTTGCACTCATCCGGCGTGATGATGCCGGGGCAGTTGGGGACGATCAGCACGGCGTCGCTGGCGCGGAGCGCGGCCTTGACGTTGAGCATGTCGAGCACCGGAATGCCCTCGGTGATGCAGACGATCACCTTGATGCCCGCGTCCGCCGCCTCCATGATCGAATCCGCCGCAAAGCCCGGCGGCACGTAGATCACCGAAGCCGTCGCCCCCGTCTCGCGCACCGCGTCGCGCACGGTGTTGAACACCGGGAGATTGAGATGGGTCATCCCGCCCTTGCCCGGCGTCACACCGCCGACCATCCGGGTGCCGTAGGCAATCGCCTGCTCGGAATGGAACGACCCCTGCTTGCCGGTGAAGCCCTGGCACAGGACCTTGGTATTTTTATTGACCAGAATGCTCATGGAAAATCCTTAAAATTCTTTTCTCACCGCTAAGGACGCAAAGGAACGCGAGGTAAACCATATCAGGAATTCCTTTGCGAACCCTTGCGTCCTTTGCGGTTAAATTCAATCTTCAATCAAGCCACCGCCGCCACCGCGCGCTTGGCCGCATCGGTCAGGTCGCTGGCGGAAATCACGCCGACACCGCTCTCTGCCAGCAGCTTCTGCCCCAGCTCGACGTTGGTGCCTTCCAGGCGCACGATCACCGGTACGCTTACGCCGACTTCCTTGACCGCGGTGATGATGCCCTCGGCGATGATGTCGCAGCGCATGATGCCGCCGAAGATGTTGACCAGGATCGCCTTGACGTTGGCATCGGAAAGGATAATCTTGAATGCCTGGGACACGACCTCCGCCGTGGCGCCGCCGCCGACGTCGAGGAAGTTGGCGGGCTGGCCGCCGTGCAGCTTGATCAGGTCCATGGTCGCCATGGCCAGCCCGGCGCCGTTGACCATGCAGCCGATGTTGCCGGCGAGGGCGATGTAGTTGAGGTCGAATTCCTTGGCCGCCACCTCCTTCGGGTCGATCTGGGTGGGGTCGCTCATCTCGGCCAGTTTCTTGCGCCGGTAGAGCGCGTTGTCGTCAACGCCGATCTTGCAGTCGAGTGCAACCAGGCTTCCCGTCGCGGTCACGATCAGCGGGTTGATCTCGACCATGGCCAAATCGCTTTCCTTGAACAGCTTGTACAGGCCTTTGGCCAGTTTGCCGAACTCGCCGATCTGCGTGCCTTCCAGCTCCAGACCGAAGGCCAGTGCGCGGCACTGGAAATCCTGCAAGCCCCACAGCGGATCGCACGTCTCGCGCAGGATCTTTTCCGGCGAAGTCCGGGCGATCTCCTCGATCTCCATGCCGCCGCTGCCGGAGGCGACCAGCACGATGCGCTCGGATTCGCGGTCCACGGTCAGGCTGAGGTAAAGCTCGCGCGCGATCGGCAGCGTTTCCTCGATCAGCAGGCGCGACACCATCTGCCCCTCGGGTGCATTCTGGTAGGTCACCAGTTGCCTGCCCAGCAGCGCATTGACCGCTTCCAGCAGCGCCTCGCGCGACTTCACCAGCTTCACCCCGCCGGCCTTGCCGCGTCCACCAGCGTGGATCTGCGCCTTCACCACCCAGGCGTCGCCGCCCAGTTCGGCAATAGCACCCTCAGCCTGGGATGCTCTCTCGATCGCAATACCACGCGGCGTGGCAATACCGTATTCACGCAAGACCTGTTTTGCCTGATATTCATGCAAGTTCATACGAATTCTCTAACTTGGGGAAGAGGGGCAATTATAGCAAGTCCGCAGCGGACTTGGCGGAGGTCAGAAACTATAAGGTCGATTTATTCGGCCCAAACCAGCGCCTTGACCTGGGCGGCATTGCCTCATTGGCATCCAGCCCGCAAGCGGCGGCATACTCGATGATCGCCTCCTCGCACGTCCAAGGAAACTGCCGGATTTCCCGCCCCTGATGAATTTCGGATATTTCCCAAGCACTTGACGGACTCCATGAAAGCCTGGCCGATTCTAGCACGCCGCCACCTGCATGGCATAAACCCCGCGTTCGGGAACTTATATTGCGGT
>JAIOJM010000083.1 GCA_019911785.1 Sulfuricella sp.
ATGCCCGCCCATCCAGCACATTCATTCCTGAGCGTCGCGCCCAACCTGCAGGCGCTCCTTCAGCAAGCGCAAAAACTGCTGGTGTTGCAGAAGGCCTGGAATGAAGTCGCGCCCAAACCGCTGGCCGCTGCATCCAGGGTCGGCGCGGTCCGCCAGCAAACGCTGATCGTCTATGCGAGCAATGGCGCGGTTGCCGGCAAACTTCGGCAGCTCGTGCCCAGCCTGCTGGAAAAAATTCAAAAGCGGGGGATTGAGGTTACTGCAATTCGGGTGGACGTGCAAGTCGACGCCCCGCCTCCGGGCAAAAAGCCGAAAGACCTGGCGGTGAGCCATAACGCATTGATAAGTCTGGAAAAACTAGAGGAAAGCCTGGCGGATTCTCCGCTGAAAAACGCCCTTCATACCTTGATCCAGCGGCATTCAGACGCGGTAAAGGATTAGTCGCCCCATCATCATCAGGACCGCGAAAACCAGCAGGAATATCAGGGAGAACTTGAAAATCTGCCAGGCGAAGCGGAGGTAGCGAGCATCTCGGGTGAACAGGAACATCACCACGGCAACAACGATGGCGATCAGGCCGAGATAGACAAACAACCTGAGTATGAACAAGCGATCAAACAGCCAGGCTGTTCAACCGCAGCAATGCGGCCGGCGCATCTTCCTGGCGCTCGAAGCTGACGAATTCCCACGCCTCAGCATCTGCCATCAGGCAGCGCAGCAGGCGGTTATTCATGGCATGGCCTGATTTGTAGCCGGCAAACGCGCCGATCAGCGGATGGCCGAGCAGATAAAGATCGCCGATGGCATCCAGCACCTTGTGCTTGACGAACTCATCCTCGTAGCGCAGGCCATCGCTGTTGAGAACGCGAAACTCGTCCATCACGATCGCGTTGTCGAGACTGCCGCCCAGCGCCAGGCCCTGCGAGCGCATCGCCTCCACCTCGTGCATGAAGCCGAAGGTACGGGCGCGGGCAATTTCCTTGATGAAGGAAGTGTCGGCAAAATCCACCGTGACGGACTGGCCGGAATTGGACAATACCGGGTGATCGAAAGCGATGGTGAGGTTCACCCTGAAGCCCGGATGCGGATCGAAGCGCACCCATTTGTCGCCGTCCCTGACCTCCACCGTTTTTTTGACGCGGATGAATTTTTTCGGCGCCGACTGCTCTTCGATACCGGCAGACTGCAGCAGAAACACGAAGGGTGAGGCGCTGCCGTCCATGATCGGCACTTCCGGCGCGGACAGGTCGACATAGGCATTGTCGATACCCAGGCCGGCAAAGGCCGACATCAGATGCTCGACGGTAGACACTTTGACGCCATCCCGCACCAGCGTCGAGGACAGCCGGGTTTCTCCGACACTGTACGGTTCCGCCTTGATGTCCACCGGCTCAGCCAGGTCGACGCGGCGAAACACGATACCGGTGTCGACCGCGGCCGGACGCAAGGTGAGGTACACCTTCTCGCCGGTATGCAGCCCCACCCCGGTGGCGCGTATGATATTTTTCAGTGTCCGCTGTCTAATCACGAAATTTCCCATGAGCATCATGGTGTTGTCAGAGGCCGGCAGTTTAGCACAGTTCATGTAGGGTGCAATAAGCGTAGCGCATTGCACCGTATTCGAACTGGGTTCAGCACGGGTCAGTCAGCTTGCTTGCGCAGAAATGCCGGAATATCGAGCAATTCCACGCCGGACTGTTTCATCGCCTCGACCTGGGCTTCACGCCGGTTCCGGAACACTGAGGGTTGTTCCAGTGCAGCGTAATCCACCATCATCGGCTCATTGTCGGTACCGGTCTTCGAAATCACTATGCTTAACGGCTTGCTCTGTTGACGGTTGACCGGCGAACCCAGGCCGGTAGCCACCACTGTCACGCGCAATTCGTCCTGCAGTGTGTTGTCGAACACCGTGCCGAAAATCACCGTTGCGTCCTCGGCGGTAAAGCTGCGGATGGTGTTCATCACTTCGTAGACTTCCTCGAGATTCATGTCCTCGCTGGCGCTGATGTTGACCAGCACGCCGCGCGCACCGGACAGGTTGACATCTTCCAGCAGCGGGCTGGCCACTGCCTGCTCCGCCGCCATGCGGGCGCGGTCGGCGCCGATTGCCTGGGCCGAGCCCATCATCGCCATGCCCATCTCGGACATCACCGTGCGCACGTCGGCAAAGTCGACGTTGATCAGGCCGGTGCACTTGATCAGCTCGGCAATGCCCGCCACCGCGCCATGCAGCACGCCATCCGCCGCCTTGAACGCATCGCGGAAGCCGATCTTGCCGCCCAGCACTTCCATCAGCTTGTCGTTGGGGATCACGATCAGGGAATCGACATGCTGCGTCAGCGCCTCGATGCCTTCGAGCGCCACTTTCATGCGCTTGCCCTCGAAGCCGAACGGCTTGGTCACCACCGCCACGGTCAGGATGCCCAGCTCCTTGGCGACTTCGGCCACTACCGGCGCAGCGCCGGTACCGGTACCGCCGCCCATGCCGGCGGTGATGAACAGCATGTCGGCGCCATCGATCAGCTCGGCGATGCGCTCTCTATCCTCCAGCGCCGCCTCGCGCCCGACGCCGGGATTGGCGCCCGCGCCCAGGCCCTTGGTGATGGCCGAGCCCAGCTGCACGGTGATGCCGGCCTGATTGCGCTTGAGCGCCTGCGCATCGGTGTTGGCGCAGATGAATTCGACGCCGTCCAGGCCGCTGGCGATCATGTGATCCACTGCATTGCCGCCGCAGCCGCCCACGCCGATCACCTTGATTACCGCTTCCTGTGTTTGTGTGTCCATGATCTCAAACATGCCTGTCTCCTTTGTTGTTATACCCAAAGTTAAAAAACCAAAAAATCAAAAGTTCCCCTGAAACCAACTCTTCATCCGATTGAAAATCTGTGTCATCGAGCCGTTCTGCAGCGTTGCCAGGTGATGCCGCTGGTGTTGCTCCATGCCCACGAGCAGCAGCCCTACGCCGGTGGCGAAGCGCGGATTGCGCACCACCTCGGCCAGTCCGCCCACGTATTGCGGCATCCCCAGCCGCACCGGCATGTGGAACACCTCCTCGCCCAGCTCCGCCATACCCTCCATGGCGCTGCTGCCACCGGTGATGACGATGCCGGAAGAGAGCAGCTCCTCGAAACCGCTGCGGCGCAATTCCGCCTGCACCAGGCTGTACAGTTCCTCGACTCGCGGCTCGATCACCTCGGCCAGAGTCTGGCGGGATAGCTGGCGCGCAGGCCGGTCGCCGACGCCGAGCACCTCGATCATTTGCTTCGCGTCGGCCAGCTGGCGCAGCGCGCAGCCGTATTTAACCTTCAGGTCCTCGGCGTCCGCCGTCGGCGTCCTGAGCGCCATGGCCACATCGTTGGTGATCTGGTCGCCGGCGATCGGGATCACCGAGGTGTGGCGGATCGCGCCGCCGGTGAATACCGCGATATCGGTGGTGCCGCCGCCGATGTCCACCAGGCACACGCCCAAGTCTTTTTCGTCCTCCGACAAAACCGCCATGCTGGATGCCAGCGGCTGCAGGATCAGGTCGCGCACTTCCAGCCCGCAGCGGCGCACGCACTTGATGATGTTCTGGGCCGCGCTGATCGCGCCGGTGACGATATGCACCTTGACCTCCAGCTTCACCCCGCTCATGCCGAGCGGCTCGCGCACGTCTTCCTGCCCGTCGATGATGAATTCCTGGGTAAGGATGTGGAGTACCTGCTGGTCGGTCGGAATGATCACCGCGCGCGCCGTTTCGATCACCCGGTCGACGTCGGAC
This sequence comes from Sulfuricella sp., assembly GCA_019911785.1. The sequence goes on from JAIOJM010000083.1 coordinate 3,761, forward strand.
TGACCCACTTCCTTGTCCTTGATCGCCACCATGCCATGCGAGTTGATGCTCCGGATATGGCTGCCGGCGATGCCGGTGTAGACCTCGCGGATCTTGCAGTCGGCCATCAGTTCGGCTTCCTCCAGCGCGCGCTGGATGGCGTTGACGGTGGACTCGATATTCACCACCACGCCCTTCTTCAGGCCGCGCGACGGCGCCTGCCCCATGCCGATGATCTCCAGCCGCCCTTCCGGCAGGATCTCCGCGACGATGGCGACGATTTTCGAGGTGCCGATGTCCAGCCCCACGATCAGATTTTTTTGCTCTTTAGCCTTGCTCATCCCTTATCTCCCTGGTCAGGCGGCGGTTGCCAGATAATTGGCATCACGTCGCCACCCGACTTTTTTCTTCGAATTTTCCTGACTCGGTCTTGCTGCCGGCTGCGCCTTCCTTGCTGCCTTCTCCGCAATTTCCGGATAGCGCACCGCAAACCCGTTGGGATAGCGCAGGTCGGCGTAAGCCACCGAGTGCGGGAGTCTGGCGACAGTCTGCTCGTACACCCCGACGAATTTCTCCAAACGCTCGCGCACCTTTTCCCTGCCCAACTCCACCACCAGTCCATTATTCAGCTTGAGCTGCAGCGCACGGCGGTCTGACAGGGTCATGCGGGTCAGAGTCAGGTTGAACGGCTCGAGCAACCGGCCGAATTCCTCATAGTGCCCTGCCACTTCCCCGACCGTGCCCTGCGGGCCGTTGAACTCCGGCAGCACCGCGTTCGAAGCCGCCCTAAACAGCTCGCCGTGGGTATTGACCAGCGCCGAACTCCCCCAGCGAGCCAGCACCACGTGTTCCTCGATCGCCACTTCCAGCCGGTCCGGCCAGCGCCGCCTCACGTTCACGTTGCGCACCCAGGGCAGCTTCTCGAACGCCGCGCGTGTACGGTTCAGATCAAGGGTAAAGAAGTTCCCCTTCATTTCGCGCGCCACAATGAATTTCACCTGCTCGCGATTGACGTGCTGTAGCACTCCCTTGACGTCCACCTTGCGCAGCGGAAACACCGGCAGATGCACCACCAGAAACAGCACGGCATACACCAGCAGCACCGCTGCCAAGGCGTAAAGCGTGTTTGCCAGCCACAAGGTCATCTGCGTTTTATCCCAAATCAAAACAAGCCCCAATCAAAACAAGCGCCTTTTACCATTGTCCCTTCCCCCTTCCAGGGGGAAGGTTAGGATGGGGGTCAAGATGCCGGCGCTCCAAACGAAACTTCCCACCCCCACCCTAGCCCTCCCCCTAAAAGGGGGAGGGAATGTGCTACTCCGCTCGCGCCAGTTCAAGAACCTTGATCACCAAATCTTCAAAGCTCAGGCCTGCTGCCCGCGCCGCCATCGGCACCAGGCTATGGTCGGTCATTCCGGGCGAGGTGTTGGCTTCCAGCAGGTACGGCTTGCCCGCCGCGTCGAGCAGGAAATCCACCCTCCCCCAGCCGGCGCCGCCGATCACCGCATAGCCCCGCTTCGCCAGGCGCTGGATTTCGCTCTCCTGTTCCGCCGACAGCCCGCACGGGCAAAGGTAGCGGGTGTCGTCGCGCAGGTATTTCGCCTCGTAATCGTAGAACTCGTTGGCGGGCTCGATCTTGATCACCGGCAGCGCATCATTGCCGAGGATCGCGGCGGTGTATTCGCCGCCGCCGACGAACTGCTCGGCAATCACCAGATCGTCGTAGCGCGCCGCCAGTTCGTAAGCGGTGCGCAGGTCTTCAACCTTCTTCACCTTGCTGATACCGACGCTGGAGCCTTCGTTGGCAGGTTTGACGAACAGCGGCAAGCCGAGGCGCGCGGCGACCGCCGCAAAATCACTGCCGGCATCGAGCAACTCGTAGGCGGGAACCGGCAATCCTGCCGCCTGCCAAACCAGTTTGCTGCGCCACTTGTCCATCGCCAGGGCAGACGCCAGCACACCGCTGCCGGTATAAGGAATACCCAGCAGGGCCAGCGCGCCCTGCACCGTGCCGTCTTCGCCTTGGCCGCCGTGCAGGGCGATAAAGACGCGCTGGCAGCCCTCCCGCTTCAGCTCGCCCAGCTCCCGCTCGGCCGGATCGAACGGGTGCGCATCCACACCGCTGCGCTTGAGCGCCGCCAGCACCGCATTGCCGCTCTTCAGCGACACCTCGCGCTCGGCGGATTTTCCGCCCAGCA
>JAIOJM010000084.1 GCA_019911785.1 Sulfuricella sp.
GCCATCCACGATCAACAGCTCGTTTTCGCGGATCAGCTGGCGTGCGTGGTGCAGCGCCACGATCGAGGGGATGTTCAGGCTGCGGGCAACAATCGCGGTGTGCGAAGTGGCGCCGCCGACATCGGTGATGAATGCGGCGAAAGGCTGCTGCTTGAACAGCATCATGTCGGCAGGGCTTAAGTCGTGCGCCACCAGAATCCGGCCCACCTCAGCACTGACCGGAGGAGGCACATGACTGGAATGGCCAAGCAAAGCCTTAATCACGCGTTCCACCACCTGCACCACGTCAGCTTTGCGCTCACGCAGATAGTCATCTTCAATCTGATCAAACTGAGCGATCAACGTATCCATCTGCTGCTTCAGCGCCCATTCCGCATTAAAGCGCTGCCCCTTGATCAGATCGATCGGTGTTTTGGAAAGTGTGTGGTCGTTCAGGATCAGCAGATGCAGATCGAGAAAGGCGCCGAATTCCGCTGGAGAACCGGCAGGGATATTCACCCGCAATGCCTCCAGTTCGAGGCGGGTGGTTTCTATCGCCGCCTCGAAGCGATCAATCTCGTTAGGAATTTGCGCTAACGGCAAGATATAAAGGGGGACCTCCAGCACGGCGTGAGAGATCAAATGGGCATTGCCAATGGCAATGCCCCCGGATACTCCGACACCGTGCATGGAAAAACTCATCGTGCCGTTCCCTCGCTATCGGGTCTTCTCATCATTCCCCCTCGCCAAAACGGTCAGCAATCAGAATCGTCAAAGCCTGCATCGCCTCATCTTCGTCGGCACCGTCGATCTCAAGGTGGATAGTGCTGCCCTTGTTCGCCGCCAGCATCATCACTCCCATGATGCTTTTGGCGTTGACGCGGCGCTCGTTGCGCGCAATCCAGATTTCGCTCTTGAACTGCCCCGCCAGCTGGGTGAGCTTGGCAGAAGCGCGCGCATGCAGGCCAAGCTTGTTAACGATCTCAATGTCTTGCTGTAACATCGCAGGCCTCCCTGGTGACATGAACCACCCCATCGTGGCCGCCGGAGAACGCCTTCTCTGCCACTGCTTCCAGCGGATCGTTGCGGTAAGTGATCGCCCGCACCAGCATCGGCAGATTGACCCCGGCTACGCACTCCACCCGGCCAGGCTCGACCAGGCGGCAGGCGATATTGCTCGGCGTGGCACCATACATGTCGGTCAGCACCAGCACCCCGCTGCCATCGTCAAGCCCCTCGATAATCTCCCGCACCTGAGCCAACAGCCGGCCGGGATCGTCCTGGACCGCCACGCCGAACTGCTGCAACCGCGGCTGGGGGCCGCCGAATACATGGCTGGCGCAGTGAATCAGGCTGTCGCCCAGAGTGCCATGTGCGATGATTAGAATGCCGATCATTGGGAGTCCTTGGTTCCTGCCAAACAAAAAGCGGCCATTTTACCGCAAAGACGAGCCGCTGAATCAGGGAACTTCATGAAATACCAGCCCCTTTTCCTGAAACTCCAGACGTTTTTTCATCGCCGCGGTCAGGTAGACTTCGCCGCGTTCATCGATCAGCATGGCGCTCTCCGCTCCCATGGCTTTCGCCGCCGCGCGCCAGCCCTTCACGCCGGCGATAAAAGCCGGCTTGGAGGCAACATCGGACAGCGTGCCGGCATTCTTCCCCCGGGGAATCAGCACGGTCACCGCCTGCACGCCCTGCGCCGGGTAACCGGTGCGCGGATCGATGATGTGACAGTAGCGCTTGCCGTCGAGCTCAAAGTAACGCTGGTAATCTCCCGAAGTGCCGATCGCTTCGCCGTCGTGAAGCTCCAGCGAGGCAATTGCCGCGGCCTTGCGCGGATGCTGCACGCCGACGCGCCAGGGCTGGCCGCCGCGGCTGCCGACCGCGATGATATTGCCGCCGATGTTGATCAGCGCGCCTTTCACCCCCTGGGCACGCAGGTATTCCGCCGCCAGATCGAGCGCATAGCCCTTGGCATAGCCGCCAAGATCGAGCTGGACGGCCGGGTTCTTGCTGTAGAGCTGAATCCCCTCGAACACGATGTCGGTCATGCGCGGATTGGCCTGGACCAGCGCCCTGATTTCCCCGGGGTCGGGCCGTTGCGGCGCGAACTCGTCGCCCTGGAACCCCCACAGTTTGATCAGCCTGCCGATGGCAGGGTTGAACAAGCCGCCCGATATTTCCGACAGGCGCGTGGCATCCTGGATGATCGGGACCAGACCGGGTACAGCCGCCGCTTTCGACGGGCTTTGCGCGAACACCGCATTCATCCGCGACAGCGCTCCCGGCTCCCAGGCATGCAGGGTACGGTGCAGATAATCGAAGTCCGCCAGCACCTTGCCCGCCAGCTCCCTGGCGCGCGCCTCTTCCTCGCCGGAAATCGTCACCTCCACCATCGTGCCGAAGACGAAGCTTTGCTCGCGGTGGACAGGGGGTTCCTTGGCGCAGCCGGTCAGGACAAGAATCATGGCGAGCAGTGAGCAGAAAGCTGCGAGCGAAGGAAAACCGGGAAAGAATTTGCCGCTCACTGCTTACTGCTCCCCGCTCACTTTATTTTCCAGTCTTTCCACGAACATCCCCGCCACGTCGAAGCCGGTCTGGCTGGCGATTTCCTGCATCCCGGTCGGGCTGGTGACGTTGATCTCGGTGAGCCAGTCGCCGATCACGTCGAGGCCGACCAGGAACAGCCCGGCTTCCCTGAGCTTCGGCCCGAGTACGGCAGCAATTTCCTGGTCCCGGTCAGAAAGCGGCTGCGCCACGCCCTTGCCGCCGGCGGCGAGGTTGCCACGGGTTTCGCCTGCTTTCGGGATGCGCGCCAGCGCATAAGGCACCGGCTCGCCGTCGATCAGCAGGATGCGCTTGTCGCCCAGGGAAATCTCCGGGATGTAACGCTGCGCCATCACGGTTCTGGCTCCCAGCTGCGTCATGGTTTCGATGATCACGTTCAGATTGGGGTCACTGCGCTGGATGCGGAACACCGAGCTGCCGCCCATCGCGTCCAGCGGCTTGAGGATGATGTCACCGTGTTTTTCGATGAACTCGCGAATCAGCGCCTCCTGCCTGGTGACCAGCGTGGGCGGCATGAATTCTGGGAATTTTGCGGTGGAAAGCTTTTCGTTGAAATCGCGTATCGCCGCCGGGCGGTTGAAAATCCGCGCGCCTTGCTCCTCCGCCAGCTCCAGCAGATAGGTGCCGTAGATGTATTCCATGTCGAAGGGTGGATCCTTGCGCATCAGCGTGACGTCGAAGTCGGAGAGCGCGCGCCAGGCCGGTGCTTCCAGCGTGTACCAGCGCAGCGCGTCATCCACCAGGTCAAGCTTGCGGACGAAGCCGGTCACCGCGCCATCACGCAACACCATCTCATGCTGCTCCATGACGTAGATTTCGTGGCCGCGTGCATGTGCCGCGCGCATCACGGCAAAGGTCGAATCCTTGTAGGTTTTGATGGACTCCAGCGGGTCAAGAATGATCGCCAGTTTCATGGCGCCAGCCGCTCCAGCTCGATCGCCGCCGCCAGCAGCGCCAGCCGGGCCACCACGCCGTAGGCGTAGAAACGGTTGGGCTCGGCGTCAGGCGCGGCAGCATAGTCCGGCAGGGTGAGCGCAGTCTCGAACGCCAGAGGTTCGAAGCGCATTCCCGGCGCATTCAGGTTCTCGTCCTTGCCGCGACCGGTATGAACGCGGTAGAAACCGCCGACGACAAAGTGATCCATCATGTACACCACCGGCTCGGCCACCGCGTCGGCCAAGCTTTCAAAGGTGTAGACACCTTCCTGAATGATGACGTCGGTAACCGCCACACCCTCCTTGCCCACCGCCATCTTGTTGCGCTGCTTGCGGTTCAGGTCCCGCACTTCGGAGGCGTCCTTCACCGTCATGATGCCCATGCCGTAAGTGCCGGCATCCGCCTTGACGATGACGAAAGGCGCCTCGTTCACGCCGTATTCGCAGTATTTATCGCGGATATCCTTGAGCAGATCGTCGACATGGGCGGCGAGGCATTCCTCGCCTCGCCGCTCCTGGAAATTGATTTCGCCGCAGGTGGCAAAGAAGGGATTGATCAGCCAGGGGTCGATGTTTACCAGCCTGGCGAATTCCTCGGCAACCTGATTGTAAGCACTGAAATGACCGGATTTGCGCCTTGTGTACCATCCCGCGCCCAGGGGCGGGATCACCGGCTGATCGAGGCCCTTCAGGATATCGGGAACTCCCGCCGAAAGGTCGTTGTTGAGCAGGATCGCGCAGGGATCGAAGCCGTCCAGCTTCAAGCGGTTGCCCTCGCGTCTCAACGGCTCCAGGGTCAGGGACGAGCCATCCGGCAAATCGAGCGTGGTGGGCGCGGTGATTTCCGGCAGCAGGCTGCCGATGCGCACCTGCAAACCGGCATGGCGCAGAATGGAGGCGAGCGCCACCACGTTCTGCAGGTAAAAGATATTGCGGGTGTGACTTTCCGGGATCAGCAGGAATCGCTGCGCCACGGGGCAAACCTTCTCCACCGCCGACATCGCCGCCTGCACGCAGAGCGGCATGAAGTCGCGGTTCAGGTTGTTGAACCCGCCGGGGAACAGGTTGGTATCCACCGGGGCGAGCTTGAAGCCGCTGTTGCGCAAGTCCACCGAGGCGTAGAACGGCGCGGCGCGATCCTGCCATTGGGTGCGGAACCAGTGCTCGATGCGCGGCTGCGCGTCCAGAATATGCTGCTCCAGAGCGAGCAGGGGGCCGGTAAGCGCGGTAGTCAAATGGGGAACCATGGCTGTCCATGAAAAGTTCAGGGGTGATGATGATTGTAGCGGATAAGGCCGGGCTCGTCAGGACTCCGGCAGGAGAACCGGCGCCGACGCGAGAAAGGGCTGCTTATTTTGCGCGCAATTTGGTATAATGCTCGGTTTTTACAGCACTATTCAGGATAGCCCCACATTGATCTCCACCTTCAACATCACCATGCAATTCGGGGCAAAGCCCCTGTTTGAAAACGTTTCAGTCAAATTCGGCGACGGCAACCGCTACGGCCTGATCGGCGCCAACGGCTGTGGCAAGTCGACTTTCATGAAAATTCTCGGCGGCGATCTGGAACCCTCCGCGGGCAACGTTTCGATCGACCCCGGCGAACGCCTCGGCAAACTGCGCCAGGATCAGTTCGCCTACGAGGACAGCGTGGTGCTCGACGTGGTGATGATGGGCAACACCGAGCTGTGGAAAGTGAAGCTGGAAAAGGACACGATCTACGCCAATCCGGAAGCGACCGAGGAAGACTACATGCGCGCCGCCGAACTGGAAATCCAGTTCGGCGAACTCGACGGCTACACCGCCGAATCGCGCGCCGGCGAGCTGCTGATCGGTGTCGGCATTCCGGTCGAACTGCACACCGGCCCGATGAAGGAAGTCGCGCCCGGCTTCAAGCTGCGCGTGCTGCTGGCGCAGGCGCTGTTTTCCGATCCCGACATCCTGCTGCTGGACGAGCCCACCAACAACCTCGACATCAACACCATCCGCTGGCTGGAAGACGTGATCAACGCGCGCTCCAGCACCATGGTCATCATCTCGCACGACCGCCACTTCCTCAACAGCGTGTGCACCCACATGGCCGACCTGGATTTCGGCGAGATCCGCATTTATCCCGGCAACTACGACGAGTACATGGTCGCTTCGACGCAGGCGCGCCAGCGGCTCATCACTGACAACGCCAAGAAAAAGGAACAGGTTCTCGAATTGCAGGCCTTCGTCGCCCGCTTTTCCGCCAACGCCTCCAAGGCACGCCAGGCCACCAGCCGCGCCAGGCAGGTCGACAAGCTCAAGCAGGGCATGGTCGAGGTCAAACCCTCCAGCCGCCAGAACCCCTACATCCGCTTCGAAACCGACGACCGGGAAAAACTGCACCGCCAGGCGGTGGAGCTGCTGGATGTCGCCAAAGGCTACGACAAGGTGCTGTTCCACGGCCTCAACCTGCTTCTCGATGCCGGCCAGCGCCTCGCCATCATCGGCCCCAACGGCGCCGGCAAATCCACCCTGCTGAAAATCCTGGTGGGCGAGATCGAGTCCGACCAGGGCAAGGCAAAATGGGCGGAAAAGGCCAAGATCGGCTACTTCGCCCAGGATCATCATGCCGATTTCGAGGACGACATGACCCTGTTCGAATGGATGGAACGGTGGGGCCGCAAGAGCGACGACGACCAGATCATCCGCGCCACCCTGGGCCGGTTGCTGTTTTCCGGCGACGACTCGAAGAAATCGGTCAAGGTGCTGTCCGGCGGCGAAAAGGGCCGCATGCTCTATGGCAAGCTGATTCTGGAGCGGCCCAACGTGCTGGTGATGGACGAGCCGACCAACCACATGGACATGG
>JAIOJM010000004.1 GCA_019911785.1 Sulfuricella sp.
TTCGCCGACCACCATGATGGCGATTCTGAATACCGCGCGGGCCGTGATCAAGGACGTGGAAACCCGCAAGCAGGTGCACATCATCAAGGATGCGCTGGGCAAGCTGGGCAAGGAGTTTGCCCGCTTCGACACGCGCATGAAGAAGCTGGCGGATCATATCCGCCTGGCCCATGAGGATGCCGAGGAAGTGCATGTCACCAGCCAGAAAATCAGCCGCCGTTTCGCCCAGATCGAGCATGTGCAACTGGATGAATCGGGCGTGCCGGTATTGGAAATTCCAGGCGACGTTCCCATCCTCGGCGAGGATTCCTGAGCGTGCTGAAGAATTCAAAAACTCTCATTCTTGCCGGCTTCGGCCTGGTGCTGCTGTTGATGGTCGGGCTGACCGCTGTTGGCTTGACGCGCATCATGGCGGTGAACGGGAAAATGGAGGAACTCAGAAGGGTCAACTCCGCTAAAACCGCGCTGGTTTCAGATATGCGCGCTGCCGCCCGTGACCGTGCGATCAGTTTGCACCGGTTGGCGCTGCTGACCGATCCGTTCGAATGGGACGAGGAACTGGTTGAGTTTGGACGGATTGCCGCCAGATTCATTCAGGCGCGCGAAAAAATGGTGGCTCTCGGGCTTAGCCAGGAAGAAAAAGACCTGTTGGCGCAGTCGCTGGAACTGGCAAAACGTGGCGAGCAACTTCAGGCAATGGTAGTGCTGTCGTTCCAGCGGGGAAATCTTGCCGAAGCCCGCCGTTCCTTGTTGAAGGAGGTGATTCCTGCGCAGAAACGGGTGATCTGGCAACTCGCCGCACTCAATGATTTACAGCAGGGGAATGAGCGCAAAGCTGCGGCTGATGCGGCTCCTTCTTTTCGCAGAGCGCTGGTATTGATGGGGTTGCTTGGTGCGTTTGCCGTTGTATTGAGTGCCCTGATCGCCCTGTATGTGATGCGCCGAACTGCTTTGACGGAGCGCGCCTTGTTTCAGGAAAAGGATCGCGTCCAGGTCACGCTGGATTCGATCGGGGAAGGCGTGATTACTACCGATGTCCATGGCAACGTGACCTATTTCAATCCCGTTGCCGAGCAGCTCACAGGCTGGAAGCTGGAGGAAATCCGGGGGCTGACCCTGCGCTGGGCATTTAATGCAGTTGATGCTTTTACCCGCAAGCAAATCCAGCATCCCGCCTTTGACGGCCCCATTGATGGCGTGATGGTAAGCCAGTATGAAAATATCTTGCTGATCGGGGTCGATAATCGCGAGTTCGACATTGAAAGTTCGGCTGCCCCGATTCGCAACCCCGAAGGCGAGGTGATCGGCTCGGTGCTGGTGTTCCGTGATGTCACGCAGGCGCGCGAGTTGGCCAAGCAACTGTCCTGGCAGGCATCTCACGATCAGCTGACCAATTTGATCAACCGGCGCGAATTCGACCTCAGGCTGACCCGGTTGCTGGACAGCACCACCTCTGACCATGAACAACATGCCCTGCTGTACATGGATCTCGACCAGTTCAAGCTGGTTAATGATACCGCCGGCCATGCGGCTGGAGATGAATTGCTGCGGCGATTGACCGACAAGCTTCGGGCGCAGATCCAGGGCAACGACACGCTGGCCCGGCTTGGAGGGGATGAATTCGGCGTGTTGCTGGAACACCGCCCCCTTGAGGAAGCTTTGCGAATTGCCAATGTGCTGCGGCAAATTGTGCAGGATTTCCGCTTTCAGTGGGAAGGCAAGACCTTCGAGGTGGGCGTCAGTATTGGCCTGGTGCCGATTGCCGCGCACAGTGGCAGCGCAACGAATCTGATGAGTTGTGCCGATGCGGCCTGCTATGCCGCCAAGGACAGGGGGCGCAACCGCGTCAACGTATACCGCCCGGATGACATCGATTTGATGCAGCGCCAGAGCGAGATGCGCTGGGTCACGGATATTTCCAAGGCATTCGAAGATCAGCGCTTCCGCCTATATTCCCAGCGCATCCTCCCGCTTGACGCGGAGCAGGAGGATGGACACCACTGCGAGATTCTGCTGCGCATGATCGATGTGAACGGTGCGGTGATCTCGCCGGGGACCTTTCTGCCTGCTGCCGAACGTTACAGCCTGATGCCGGTGATTGACCGCTGGGTGATACGCAGCTTGTTCGCCTCTATAATGGAGAAGTTGGACCGTACCGGAGAATCGAACCCGCCGCGCATCTGCTCGATCAACCTTTCCGGCGCAAGCCTGAACGACGAATATTTCCCCGAATTCCTGCGCGACCAGATCAGCCGCTACCGGATTCCTCCTGCGGCATTGTGCTTCGAAATCACCGAGACCGTGGCGATCTCCAATCTTGAACGCGTGCGTCATTTCATGCAGGAATTGAAGCAGTCAGGCTGCCGGTTTTCCCTGGACGATTTCGGCAGCGGGATGTCGTCGTTCGCCTATCTCAAGGATTTGCCGGTGGATTATCTGAAAATAGACGGAATTTTCGTCCAGAACATGGCGCACAATCCCGTTGATTTCGCCATGGTTGAAGCGATCAACCGTATTGGCCATGTGATGGGCATCAAAACGATCGCCGAGTTTGTCGAGGATAGCGCGACCGTGGAAATGCTGCGCTCGCTTGGAGTGGACTACGCACAGGGCAACGAGATCGGCGAACCCAGGCTGATCGAGTACTAGGAGAAGTCAGCCGCGCCCGGCCAGAGCTTATTTCTTTTTTGCCGGCTGAGGGTTTTTCAGCATCCACACTGCCAGGATGCCCTCGATTTCATGGCTCAGGGAATGGTGGGCCTTGTCTTTCGGGGTTTCGTTCTTGAAGTCTTTGGCGTAGGCGTCGGCTCCCTTGCCCAGGAAAAGTTCGACCAGCTCCTTCTTCCCGGTGTAGGCGGCAATATGCAGCGGGATCGAGCCATTGTTGTCCCTGGCGTTGATGTCGGCCCCCTTGGCCATCAGCAGTTTGGCGATTTCCGGATTGGAACGGGTGGCGGCGATGTGCAGCGGCGTGGAGCCGAGCTCGGTGCGAGCGTTGACCAGGTTCTTGTTGGCGGTCAGCATTTTTTCCACTTCTTGCGGGGTGCCATCCCGGGCGGCTTCGAAAATCGTGCCGGCTGCGAGAGCGTTCCCTGTCATGCTCAGCAGAAAAATGGCAACACCGATGATTTTGTTGCTTCTGTTCATTGCGGGATTCCTTTGGATTCGTTATCTGGATGGTGTTTGGTATGATGGGAGCGATGGCAAGTCTAATGTGAATTGATTGAGGAGTAAATTGATGCAAAAAGTTTTAAGGCATTGCGCCGGCGTTGTCGTTCTGGGACTCGTCGCCAATTTTCCGGTCCAGGCGGCGGAATGGGTGCAGGCATCCCAAATCAGCGACAATTTCCGCGAGGTGGACAAAAGCAGCATCCGGGGCGCCAAGCCGCAGCTGACATTTACCAGTCGACACGTGATCAATGATGCAAAAGAACTCAGGATCGGGCGCGAAGTTGTAAAGTATCTGGTGATGGAGCAGCGGGTCGATTGCACCAAGCGCACCACCGTCGTGCTTTCGAGCGAAGCGCAACGCGCGGATATGAGCGTGATTACCCGCCAGAAGCTGGCCGGCCAGGTGGACGTCCCGGTGCTGGAAGGCAGCGTGGATGAAGATGTCCTGAAATTCGTGTGCGCAGCCGTTTCGGGTGGCTAGCAGCTCGTCACGTTGAATCCGATGGGTGCAGGAGCGGGCTTGCCCGCTCCTGCAAAGACTATGCTTTTGACTGCGCCGGACGCAACGGGTCGGCACCGATAGTGCCGCTCAGGCTTTGCAGGTATGCCGTGCTCTTTACCCACTCCAGCTTGGTCCTGGCGCTTTCGAGCCGTTCCTGGATGTCCAGCCGTTCGGCCAGATCCTGGTGGCTGGTGCGGTGGGCGAAGGTATCCAGATAGGCGATATGGCGCTCCCAAAGACGGATGTCCCGCACCTGCTTCGTCTTTAGTCGTTCCTGGTACCAATCCGAAGCGAGCAAGGCATCACGGGTAAACAAGGCCCGGATGGCCGGGTCGTGCACGTCCTTGCCCTCATAATGGCCCTTGGCCATGATGTGGAGCAGGGCCTTGAGCGGCGGACAGGCATCTTCCACGCTGCCGTCCTCCAGATAGCAGACAGCCACATTTTGCTGCGCTTCGACGATGTTTTCCACCCCATCCACGAACACTGCCATATCCTGGGTTTCCGGGCGCAGGATTTGCTCGCCGAATACCGCGCGGGGCGCATCGAACATCTTGCCCATGAATCCGTGCACGAAGCGTTCCGTGATGCGATAGCCGAGGCGGCTTGCCTGGATCAGGCGGCCCTGATACTGGAAATCCGACACCTTTTCCATGTAGCCGTTTTCGATCAGGAAACGCGGATCCCGTGCCTCCGGCTTCAGGCGCGACCAGATTTCCGGCACCAGCAGGCTGATGTCGTGGTCGACGCGTAGATTCGGGCCGATATAACCCGCCGCGGTGGAATAGCCGGCGTAACCCGTAAGGATGAAGGACACCAGCGTATTGTTGAGATCCACAGTGGGCCGGAGGGCGTTGAACGGCCCTTTGGTGAGGGCACCTTCGCTGCCTGCGCCGGTCGTGGAAGGCGACTTGCCGGTGAGGCTGCAGATGAAGTCCATGAACAGCTCGGGCAGTTCCTGATAGTGAATCGGGTTATACACTGCCAGGGGGCGGATGCCGGGTTCCGGCGGGTTGTTGCGGCGGCCCACCAGCACTGCGTTGACCGGTTCGATGACGGGGGTGCCCAAAGGAACCCGGCGACTGAATCTGGCGCCGATTTCCGCCACGTAGCGCCTTACCGGGTTGGAGAGATCGGGCCGCAGTTGCAGGTAACGGGGATTCTTGCTCGGTTTTCCGTCCACTAGGCGCGGATGTGCAGAGGACACCACGTATTCATGGGCTTCATGGGCCTCGCGCAGAATCTTGCGCATGGGCTCGGTGTACAAGTCGAACCCCACCACGTCATCGATGATTTTCGACAAGGCCTCGCCATGGAGCGGCTCGAAATTCGCCAGAAAATTGTCGCGCTTAGCCATGTCCTGCTCGGCTTGACTATCGAATCCGCGATGAACCGCCTCATCAGGACGCTGGAACAGGCGGTACTCGCAGTTACGCACGAGCTTGACGGAAGGATCGTCACTTTTCGGCGACAAATTGGGCAGGGATGCAGCGGGAACGACCACCGAGGCGCTGATGTCGTCCTCCATCTGCACCTTGTCGGCGGCGATGAAATCCTGGCGTAGCTTGAACACGCGCCACGCCCCCTTTTCCGCAAAACCTATCCGCAAATAGGAACCGACCAGCTTTCTATCGCCGAGCTTGAGCTCATGGCCGGGATGGCCGTTGACGAAATCCGTCGAAAGCTGGTTGCGCCAGTTGTCGCCCCATTCCGGCCGATACATGCGCTTGATGATGAACACCAGCGCCAGAATGCGGTCGGGGATTCCTTCCAGCCAGGCGTTGTATTCGTCGGTGTGGGAGGGGGAGGGGGTGAGCACCTTGATCACCGACCCCAGGCTGCGTTCGGCGCTGAGCAGGGTGCGGGCCGGATCTCGGTCCTCATGCTCGAATCCCGGCTTGAAGCGGCCGGAGTAATCCTTCTTGATGATTTTTTCGACCTGGATGAGGTCCTTCTCCAGATCGGCCACGAACAGCGGGCCGTAGATCACCGCGTCGTTCAGCGACTTGGAAATCTCCGACTTTCCCCCGCCCGACACGGTGCAGGGCTTGTGGCAGAAGGTGCCTTCCGGGTCCGTGCCCACCAAACGCCATGATGGCGCACCCGGATGCTTCTTCATCTCGACCTTGTAGCCGTTGGGCTGCACGTAGATATGGCCCGGACGCAGCTTGATGGTCTGGGCTGCGCCATCCTTTACCCAGCTGATGGTTTGAGAGGGAAGATCCATGCGCAGATCCTGCGGCACGTAGATGACTTCCGGATGCCGCTTGTCGATGCCGTAGCCTTCCGGCTGCACGGTCATCAAGTCGCCGTAGTGGCTCACGACATCTTCGAAGCTGTAACCCGGTACGCGGGTGACGCTGTCCACGCCGAATTCTTCGCCGTGGTTGTGCCGTGGGAATGCCAGGGCGCCGCCCGCATGTTCCTCCTCGGCCAGCCCGAAAAGGTTGGCGGCATAGCTGATCTGGGTCTTGACCTCTTTCTTGCAGTATCCGAAGTAATTGTCGGCCAGAATGGTGACGATCACGCCTCGTTCGTCGCGCGCGGTGATCTTGAACGCGGAACCGTCGTTATACAGCTCTTTTTCATCGACCCAGCACATGCCATCAGCCTGTTGGCGAGGCGTTGCTGCGTCCCGGTGGGGCAGCCCCAGCGCTTTCTTGGTGAATCCGGTCAGGTGGGGAGCCAGAATCACGCAGCCGGTGTGCCCGGACCAGTGATCCACGTCCAGCCCGACATCGTTCGACGCCAGGACCGGGTTGCCGCCATTGCCGAAGATGCTTTCCACAAAATCCAGATTGCTCACCAGGCTGCCGGGCGCGAAGAAACGAATCTCCATGATCTTTTCCGGCTCGCGGCCCGGAATTTCGGGGCAGATTACCGGGCGCAGCAGCAGCGAAACGAACATCGCCGCTTCCTGCGGCTGCCCGGCGGTGAACGGCAAGTGCAGCAGATGCTCCGGCGGGTTGAATGCCTCGCGCAGCAGGCGTGCAAAAACGGCCTTGGGAACCGCCTTCTTGTCGCCGGGGATAGGCAGGCCGCCCTCGGCGACGTGGAACAATCCCCTGGTCGTGCGACGGTCGCTCACCGGGTTGTGCAGCACGCCGTTGCGGATGCGATAACTGCTGACATAATCGCCCTTGAACTCGTTCTTGTTCACCGGCAGGGAAAGCTCCCTCGCCACGCCATGGCGGTCGAGTATCAGCGTGTTTTCAGGCAGCCGGGGTACGGCACCATCTGCGGCATCGGCAAGATAATCGTCAAGGAAAGTCTGGATACGCTGATCGGGCGGGCAGAGGTAACCGCTCAACAATCTGGATTTTTCCCGGTAGCTTTTCAGAAGATCGTGCGCAACGGCCAGGAAGTCGCCGCTTCCGCCATCCAGGCAGGGAGGCTGCCCCGACGAGGACAACTTCAGGTTGATATATAGCTGAAGGCGTTTGCGGGTTTCTTGTGGGTCTTCAGAGCCGTCGCCCAGCCCCAGAAATTGATTCAGGTCCATAATGCGCTTTACCTTGTACGTGCACCCGCACTTGAGAAAAAAACGGCTATTTTACCCTGAAACGAGCAAATTTGAGATGACTGACTGGGGAAACCCGCAAGTTGCAACGGCGATGGACCTCGTGCCTGAGGCGGAGTCCATTGCCTCAAATCCATGAGCACCTTCTCAGGATAGTGGATTTTGCCTGATATTGAGAGGGTTTTTCGGGTTAACATTGCACCGCACAAAAGCTTATCCAACAGAACATAAAGGTCATTCATGCCAACAAACGCACTATCGGAGCAGGAACTCGCGAGACTGGAGGAATTGCTGGCCTCGCCCATTTTCAATGTCAGGGCCATGAGCCTGGATAAATTGCAGGGATTTCTTTGCGCCGTTATCAGCGCGCCGGACACCATCCCGCCGAGCCAGTGGATGCCGGAAGTTTTCAAGAGCGGGCCGGAACTCGAATCGATGGAGCGGGCTCAGGAGTTCATGACGCTGATGATGCGTTTCTATAATGGCGTGGCCTCGGAACTCGGCGAAAATCAGCCGATTAAATTTATCCTGAAACCCCGCTCGGCCGCTGACCAGCGGCCTGATTACCAGACATGGTGCGAGGGCTACATTCTGGGGTGGGGGCTTTCCGCGGAGGAATGGCTGAGTCCGGGAAACGAACCTCTGAAGAAGCTGACTTTCCCGATTCTGCTTTTGTCCGGCGCTTTCAAGGAAGAAGCTGAAAGGAGAGGGAAGAAATACCTGCCGGATGATGAATATGCGAAATTGCAGCAGGAATGTGCTGACACGCTTCCCAGGGCTGTTGCGGGGATATTCCAGTATTGGCATTCCAGAACGAAGCCTGTGCCCGCCAGGCGGGAAACGCCGAAAGTCGGGCGCAATGAGGCTTGTCCGTGTGGGAGCGGCCTGAAATTCAAGCAGTGCTGCGGTAAGGATAGAACGCTGCACTGAGCTCATGAACCCGTTGTGGAGAAATTTCTCCAATTCAATTAATATTCTCCCTCACAAAGAGGAATTCAAGGTCTCAAAATACACAAGAGATTGGCTCCGGTCGCAATGCGGCAAAGGCGCTGACAGGAGGGCGAGATAATGGTGTTCATACGATGAGTGTGCCGGGAAATCCATCAACATCACCAGACGACGGGGCGGAAGAGCGCCGGATCACGGTCTACATCATGGGCAAGGCCTATGAAGTGCCGGCCGAGGCGACCATCATGGGCGCCATCGAGTACGCCGGCCACCAGATCATCCGCGGTGCCGGCTGCCGCGAGGGCTATTGCGGCGCCTGCGCCACCATCTATCGGCTCCCTGGAGACTACAAGATACGCACCGGCCTGGCCTGCATGACTCTGGTCGAGGACGGCATGACGCTTGCCCAGATCCCCTCGGTTCCCGCCGAAAAGGCGATCTACGATATCGAGAAACTCAAGCCCAACGTCAGCGCCATCCAGCAGGTTTACCCGACGGTTTTCCGCTGCGTCGCATGCAACACCTGCACCAAAGCCTGCCCGCAGGGGCTCCAGGTCATGGATTACATCCAGGCCGCCAAACGGGGCGACATCGCGGCGGTGATGGATTTGTCCTTCGACTGCGTCGAGTGCGGGCTATGCATGCTGCGTTGCCCGGCCGAGATCACGCAGCCCCTGGTCGGCATCCTGGCGAAGCGCCTGTACGGACGCTATCTGCGCAAGGACAGCCCGGAGCTGGCGGCGCAGGTCAAGGCCGTGGAGGAGGGCGTCTACGAGGCGGAGTACGCCGATATGATGGCGATGAGCCGCGAGGCCTTATCCGAACGTTACTACGCCCGGGACAGCGAATAGACGCGACAGCGAATTCAGAGAGGACTTCAGATGTACCCAGAATATATGGCGGAATCGCTGCGCAAGGTGGCCCAGACTCGCCCCGGACGTTTGGAACTGGCCAGAAAGCCCGCTCCCGTCTATCCGCCCATGAACGCAGAGGAACGGCGTGCGGTGCTGGAAGGCTTCCACCCCGATTACGAGCCCAGCGCCCGTCGCCCGGTGCGCGTCGGCCCCAACCGGGGCGAGACCCTGACCACCGAGGTGGCCGATCTGCTGGAGTCCCATTCCTGGCTGCGCAGCGAGCAGGTGGATCTCGACCATCCGGACTTCGAGACCGATCTGCTGATCATCGGCGGCGGCGGCGCCGGCTGCAATGCCGCCCTGGTCGCCATGCGGGAACACGGAATGCGCTCGATGATCGCCACCAAGCTGCGCATGGGCGACTCCAATACCATCATGTCCCAGGGCGGCATGCAGGCCGCCGTGTCGCGCACCGACTCGCCGACGAAACACTATCTGGACGCCATCGGCGGCGGCCACTTCGAGAACAAGCCCGAGCTGGTCAAGGCGCTCACCGAGGACGGTCCCGGTGTGGTCAAGTGGCTGGAAGACCTGGGCGTGGTGTGGGACAAGGAAGAAGACGGCTCGATCCAGGTGCTGCACGGCGGCGGCACCTCGCGCAAGCGCATGGTGTCGTGCCGCGACTACACCGGCGCCATGATCATGCGCACCCTGATGGACGAGGTGCGCAACCACCCCGACATGATCACCGTCAAGGAATTCATGCCGGCCGTGGAACTGATCATGGACGACGCGGGCCGCTGCGCCGGCGCGATCCTTTACAGCATGGACAGCGAGGAATTCTTCACCGTCAAGGCGAAATCCACCCTCATCGCCACCGGCGGCTACGGCCGCCTGCACATCCGCGGCTACGACACCACCAACCACTACGGCGCCACCGGCGACGGGCTGGTGATGGCCTACCGCGCCGGCGCCAAGCTGATGTACATGGACTCGGTTCAGTACCACCCGACCGGCGCCTCCTTCCCCGAGCAGATCGCCGGCTTCCTGATCACCGAGAAAATCCGCGGCGCCGGCGGCCAGCCTCTGAACAAGGACGGCGAACTGTTCGTCTTCCCGCGCGAGCCGCGCGACATCGAGGCCTCGGCCATCATCCGCGAGTGCGTGCAGAACGGCGGCGGCGTCGAAACCCCATCGGGGCGCCTCGGTGTATGGCTGGACTCGCCGCTGATCGACATGCTGCACGGCGAGGGCTATGTGGCCCACCAGTTCCCGGCCATGTACCGCCAGTACATCCGCTACGGCATCGACATCAACAAGCTGCCGATGCTGATCTATCCGTCGCTGCACTATCAGAACGGCGGGGTGGAGATCAACGAGCGCTGCGAGACCGACATCCCCGGCCTGTACGTGGCCGGCGAGGCCACCGGCGGCCTGCATGGCCGCAACCGGCTGATGGGCAACTCGGTGCTCGACTATAACGTGTTCGGCCGGCGCGCCGGCCGCTATGCCGGCGAATACGCCAGGACCGTCAAGCTCGGAAGGCTCAGCCTGGCCCATCTCGACGCTTTCGAGAAGGAACTGGCGGATGCCGGCGTGCAAACCGACCTGGTGACCCCGATCCTGCTGCCTTCCTATGCGCCCAAGGACGTCAAGAAACGCCGCCTGGTGCGCGGCGGCAACGTGCTGCCCGGCGCATCGGTGCTGCACAACCGGTTGCACGAGGAAAGGTCCGGCACCTGATGAGCCACATAGACGACAGGGTGATCGAGCTGGCGCGCACCGCCCTCAGCCTCGAATTCGGCGGCGAGCATTTCTACCGCCATGCCGCCGAGATGACCCGGAACCCGAGCGGCAAGGCGATGTTCCTCCGTCTGGCGGAGGAAGAAAATGCGCGCCGGGATGACACCCACACGCTGTTCGGCGCAATGATCGGCGAAGACGAGTGGAAACATCTGGTCGCCGAGGAAGCGAAGTATGCCCATCCCTCGAAAGTGGTTGCCGAACTGGAAGCCGCCGTCGCCCACCGCGGCCACGCGCTGGTCGCCGATGACACCCAGGCGCTGCGTCTGGCCATGGAGCTGGAACGGCGGGCGATTCACCTGTTCGAGGAGCTGGCCACTCACACCAATGACCCGGTTATCGTCGAGCTGGTCGGGAAGATGGCCGACGAGGAGCGCCTCCAGTACGACCTTTTCCAGGCCCAGCTGGACAGCGTGCTGAACGTCGGGTTGTGGCTCGACGAGCCCGAGTTCCGCATGGACGGGAAGTTCTGAGCGAGCATGAATACGACCCTGCGAATTTCCTCGGACCGCCTCGGCAGCGCCTTCTTCGCCAGGCTGGAAAAGATCAGCGGCCAGAATTTGCTGGCCTGCTACCAGTGCGGAAAATGTTCCGCCGGTTGCCCGATGGCGCCCCACATGGACGTGCTGCCCAACCAGATCATCCGCCTGGCCCAGCTGGGAATGCGGGAGCAGTTGCTGGCAGCGCGCTCCATCTGGGTCTGCGTGTCCTGCATGACCTGCAATTCGCGTTGCCCGAAGGGCATCCGCATCGCCGAGGTCTTCGAGGCCTTGCGCGAGATGGTGTTGCGAAACGGCAGCCGCGATGACCATCTCGATATCCGGGAACTGTCCCCCGAGGCGCGCGGCGCGTTGCCGCCGATCGCCATGATCAGCGCCATGCGCAAGCTGACCTCCTGATGACGGGAAGCGAAAATAGACCGATGAAACTGATTTACTATCCCGGATGCACCCTGAAAAACCACGCCAGAAACTTCGACGTTTCCACAGTTTCGTCAATGGCCGAACTGGACGTAGAAGTCGAGGAACTGGCGCGCTGGAACTGCTGCGGCACGGTGCATGCACTGGCATCCGACGATCTCATGCACCGGATGGCGCCGGTGACCAACCTGATTCGCGTCAAAGAGGCCCAGGCCAGCGAGTTCATGACCTCCTGTGCAATGTGTTACAACACGCTCAAGCGCGCCAACATCGACGTGAAGAAGCGCGCCGACGCGCTCGAAACAATCAACGAGTTCCTCTATCTTGAGGAAACCAAATACGAGGGCGATGTCGACGTCCTTCATCTGCTTGAATACCTGCGCGACCGGGTCGGCTTCGACAAGCTGGCCGAGAAGGTGAAAAAGCCGCTCAAGGGCCTGCGCGTGGCCTGTTACTACGGTTGCCTGCTGGTGCGCCCGAAGGAAGTCGCCTTCGACGATGTCGAGAACCCGATGATCATGGAGAACCTGATCACCGCCCTCGGCGGTACTCCCGTGTTTTTCCCGCAGAAGACCGAATGCTGCGGTGCCCACCATACGGTCGGCAAACCGGAAATTATCGCCGAGCGCACCGACAAGATCATGGGTTCGGCGCACGAGGAGGAGGCGGACCTGGTGGTGGTGAGCTGTCCGCTGTGCGCCTTCAACCTGGATTTCCGCCAGGATGACGCACGCCGCCTCAACCCGGACTTTCACCATCTGCCGGTGCTCTATTTCACCCAGTTGATGGCGCTGGCGTTGGGCTGCGACGATGCATCGCTGCGTTTCGACCTTCACCACATCGACCCGTTGCCGGCACTGGCGGCTCGCGGCCTGGCCTGAGGAGAACGCCATGTTTTTCAACGATCTCAAACCGGTTCTCGGCAAGGTACACATCAACAATGCCTGGTGCAAGGGATGCGGTTTCTGCGTGCAATTCTGCCCCACCGGCGTGCTGGACACCTCCGCCGAGTTCAACGCCAAGGGCTACCATCCGCCCTATGTGAAGAACCCGGAAGACTGCCGCTACTGCATGTATTGCCAATTGATCTGTCCGGAGTTTTCGATCTTCGTGACCCAGGACGACGAAAAAGGGGAAACAAAAGAATGAACACAGTTACCGCGGACCCCAAGGGCGTCGACACCGGCCCGCATTTCATGGACGGCGACCATGCCCTCGCCGAGGGCGCGCTTGCCGCCGGATGCCGGTTCTTTGCCGGCTATCCGATCACGCCCTCGACTGAAGCCGCCGAGCGCTTCGCCGAGCGGGCGCCCGAAGTCGGCGCGCTGTTCATCCAGATGGAAGACGAACTGGCCTCCATCGCCGCCCTGATCGGTGCGGCCTGGGGCGGGCAGAAGTGCATGACCGTGACCTGCGGCCCGGGCTTCTCCCTGATGACGGAAAATATCGGCCTGGCTGTCATGACCGAGACCCCGCTGGTGATCGCCAACGTGCAGCGTGGCGGCCCGTCGACCGGCCTGCCCACGCTGACCGCCCAGCAGGACATGATGCAGGCGAAATGGGGTCCGCATGGCGACAACGCCATCATTGCCCTGTCGCCGGACAGCCCGCAGGAATGCTTCGATCTTGCCATCGAGGCCTTCAACCTGTCGGAGTTCTACCGGGTGCCTGTCATCATCCTGACCGACGAAACCGTCGGCCACATGCACGAGAAGGTCGTGATACCGCCGGCGGATCAGATCAAGGTGGTGCCGCGCAACAATTACAGCGGCCCCAAGGAAGACTTCCGCCCCTACAAGTTCGATGGCCAGGGGGGGCACCCCATGACGCGCGCGGGCGACGGCTACAATTTCCACATCACCGGCCTGGTCCACGATGAGCGCGGCTATCCGGTCATGACCCCCGAGCAGGGCAAGGTCGTCGTCACTCACCTGATGGAGAAGATCAACGGCAATGCCGACAAGATCATCCGCCTCGATGAGGATCAGATCGACGGTGCCGAGGTGGTGGTGGTGTCCTATGGCATCACCTCCCGCATCGCCGTCAAGGCCATCCAGGATGCACGCAGGGAAGGCATCAAGGTCGGCTCGCTGCGCCTGATCACCATCTGGCCGTTCTGCGAGAAGCGCATCCGCGAACTGGCTCCCAAGGTGAAGGCTTTCGTGGTGCCGGAAATCAACTACGGCCAGATGGTGCTCGAAGTAGAGCGTTGCGCCGCCGGAAAGTGCGAGGTAATCAGCGTCAATCACTGCGGCGGCGCGGTGCATGACCCGGAAGTCATCCTGGACGCCATCAGAAAGGCAAACCAATGATTGCTGATATCGGAAAATTCAAAAAGGACAGCCCCATGTCCGGCACCCTGCGCATGGATCGGATGCCGCATATCTGGTGTCCCGGCTGCGGCATCGGCTCCGAGGTGAACGCCTTTGCCGAGGCGGTCAAGCGCAGCGGCATCGACCCCAGGAAGCTGGTCGTGGTTTCGGGCATCGGCTGCACCGGCCGCGTGGCGGGTTATGTCGATTTCGACTCGATCCACACCACGCATGGGCGCGCCATCCCCGTGGCCACCGGCATCAAGCTCGCCAACCCCGAGCTGACGGTGGTGGTGTTCAGCGGCGAGGGCGACCTGACCGGCATCGGCGGCAATCACCTGATCCATGCCGCCCGGCGCAACATGGACCTGGTGGTGATCTGCAACAACAACTTCACCTACGGCATGACCGGCGGCCAAGTAACGCCGACCACGCCGGGTGGCGCCATCGCCTCGACCACGCCCTACGGCAACTACGAATATCCGTTCAGCCTGCCCTTCCTGGTGGATGCCGCCGGCGCCACCTACGTCGCGCGCTGGACGTCGATGCATGTGCGCAACGTCACCCAGTCGATCGAGGAAGCGCTGGCGCGCAAGGGCTTCTCCTTCATCGAGATCATCTCGCCCTGCACCACGCTGTACCTGCGCCGCAACCGACTGGGCGACGGCGTCGACATGCTGCAGAACTATCAGGAAAACACCATCCTCAAGCACGGCTGCGACACCCGCGAGACGGCCATCGACTTCCAGGGCAAGATCGTTATCGGCAAGTTCGTCGACAAGGACAAGCCCACGTATCTCGAAGCCGTCGACAAGTGCTGCGTCAAGCTGGTGGGCGACGATTACCAGCTCTACGGCAAGACCATTCCCGAACGGGAAGCCGAAGAAAAGGCCGAGAAGGAGCGCATTGCCGCTCGTCGGGAAGCCGCGCTGGCAGAAGAATTGGGCGCGAACGAATGAGTACCCAGGAAATCCGGTTTTCGGGATTCGGCGGCCAGGGCATCATTCGCTGTGCCCTGATTACGGGCAAGGCGCTGTCCCTGTACGACGACAAGTTCGCCACCATGACCCAGAGTTTCGGCCCGGAAGCGCGAGGCAGCGCTTGCGCGGCGCAACTGGTGGTTTCCGACGAGCGGGTCCTGTATCCCTACATCACCCAACCAGGGATACTCATGGCGCTATCCCAGGAGGCTTACGACAAGTATTACGGCGAGCTGCCCAAGGGGGGCGTGCTGATCGTCGAACAGGATCTTGTGAAGCTGCGCTCCGACCATGCTGACCTCGTGCTATTGCGGGTGCCGGCGACACGCTTCGCCGAGGAGCTGGGCAACCGCCTGTTCACCAACCTGGTAGCGCTGGGCTTCTTTACCGCGGTGACCAAGGTGGTGTCCTCTGATGCCATGAAGAAAGCCTTGCCCGGCCTGGTTCCCGACCGTTTCCTGAAAATCAACCTCAAGGCGTTCGAGAAGGGCTATGAATACGGCATCAATGCCCTGAGCGCGGGCGGGGCTGCGCCATGACGAAGAAGCGGACAGGCGTTTTCGTCTGCCACTGCGGCAACAACATCGCCGCCACCGTGGACGTGGCGAAGGTGGCCAGGGAGATGGCCGCCGAGGAGACCGTCGCCTATTCCCAGGATTACGTCTATATGTGCTCGGAGCCGGGCCAGAATGCGGTGATCCAGGCGATCAAGGACAACCGGCTGGACAGCGTCGTCGTCTCCTGCTGCTCGCCGACCCTGCATGAAAAGACCTTCCGCGATAATGCCGAGTTGGCCGGCATCAGCGGCTTCACCTGCGAAATCGCCAACATCCGCGAGCAGTGCAGCTGGGTCCACAAGGACCGCGCCAAAGGAACCGAAAAGGCAATCAAGATTTCGCGCAGCGCCGTGCGCCGGGCGGGGCGCAACCAGTCGCTGGACCGGATTGCCGTCCCCGTCACCCGGCGGGTGATGGTGATCGGCGGCGGCATCGCCGGCATCTCGGCCGCCCTCGACATCGCCAACGCCGGCCTGGAGGTGATCCTGGTCGAAAAGCAGGCCACCCTCGGCGGCCACATGCTCCAGCTCTCCGAGACTTTCCCTACCATGGACTGCTCGCAGTGCATCCTGTCGCCCAAGATGGTGGAAGTGTCGCGCCACCCGAAAATCAAGGTGATGACCTACTGCGAGGTGCAGGAAGTTTCCGGTTCCGTGGGCAACTTCAAGGCCAAAATCCTCAAGAAGCCCACTTTTGTCGACCCCGACAAGTGCAAGATCTGCGACGACTGCGCCAAGGTGTGCCCGGTGGTGGTGCCGAATGAATACGAACTCAACCTGTCCGCCCGGCGAGCCATCTACATCCCCTATGCCCAGTCGATTCCCGCCAGCTATACGCTGGACGAAAGCAACTGCCTGGGGCTGAATCCGATCGTCTGCGGCAAGTGCAAGGACGCCTGCGAGGCCGAGGCCATCAACTACGATATGCGGCCCGAGACGGTGATCGAGGAAGTGGGCGCCGTCGTGGTGGCCACCGGCTTCGATCTCTACGGCCAGGAGAACCTGGGCGAGTATGGCTACGGCAAGGTCGATGACGTGCTCGACGGCCTGCAGTTCGAGCGCCTGTGCTCGGCTTCGGGCGCGACCCAGGGCAGGGTGCTTCGCCCCTCCGACCACAAGGAGCCCAAGGATGTGGTGTTCATCCAGTGCGCCGGTTCGCGCGACCCGGCCAAGCACTGCGCCTACTGCTCCAAGATCTGCTGCATGTACACCGCCAAGCACGCCAGCCTCTACAAGCACCACGTCCCGGATGGCCGCGCCTACGTGTTCTACATCGACATCCGTGCCGGCGGCAAGGGCTACGAGGAGTTCGTGCAGCGCACCATGGAGGACGACGGGGCCATCTACCTGCGCGGCCGCGTTTCCAGGCTTTACCGCAAGAACGGCAAGATTCGGGTGCAGGGCACCGATACCCTGTCCGGCCAGAATGTCGAGATCGACGCCGACATGGTGGTGCTGGCGCTCGCCATGCAGCCCTCGAAAGGGACGGCGGAGATCGCCAAGGTGCTCAAGATCGGCCGCGACAAGGATGGTTTCCTGGCCGAGGCCCACCCCAAGCTGAAGCCGGTCGAGAGCGTCACCGCCGGCATCTTCCTGGCGGGCGCCGCCCAGGCCCCGAAGGATATTCCCGAAACCGTCGCCCAGGCCGGTGCGGCGGCGGCCAAGGTGATCGCGCTGCTTTCGCAGGAGACGCTCAGCCATGCGCCGACCGTCGCCCAGGTGCGTCGTTCGCACTGCACCGGCTGCGCGATGTGCGTCACCGCGTGCCCCTATAATGCGATCCGTCTGGAGGACGGCAAGGCGGTGGTGAACGAGGTGCTGTGCGAGGGCTGCGGCAGCTGCACGGCCACCTGCCTGCGCGCCGCCATCGAGGTCAAGAATGCCACACAGCTGCAGGTCTTCGAAATGATCGAAGCGTGCCTGGCTTGAAAGAAGGAAAACCAATGTCGGAACAACAGGCTTACGAACCCAGGATCATCGCCTTCCTGTGCAAGTGGTGCTCGTCGGCGGGCAGCGATCTGGCCGGGGTTTCCCGCATCCAGTACCCGGCCAACGCGACGCCGATCACCGTGATGTGCACCGGCGCGATCTCGCCGATGTACATCCTGTCGGCCTTCAACAAGGGCGCGGACGGCGTCCTGGTGTCGGGCTGCCACCTGGGCGACTGCCACTACATGGAGGGCAACTACCTGGCGCGGCGCAAAATCCAGCTGGTCAAGGAACTGCTCGAATTTGTCGGCGTCGAGCCGAACCGCTTCCGTATGTCCTGGGTGTCGGCCGCCGAGGGCGTCAAGTATGCCCAGGTGATCAAGGACTTCGTCGAGGACCTCAAGCCGCTGGGGCCGCAAGAAAAACTGAGTCGGAACCATCTGAAGGCGGATCGCACATGATCAGCCTCGAAGACATCCGCGACACCGCGCGAGACCTCCTCGCCAACGGCGAAGTGCGCGCCGTCATCGGTTTCCGGCGCGGCAGCCGCGGCATGGCCGCCGAGCCTGCCTTCATTACCCGACCCGAGCAGGCCGACGAACTGGTGTGGGACCCCACCTGCGTCCACAACCTGGCGCTTTACCTGGTCGAGGATCGCAAGTTCCTGGCGCACACTCGCGCTGACCCGGCAGCGCCCGTCGCCGTCATCGCCAAGGGCTGCGATGCCCGCGCCATCGTCGTGCTGATGCAGGAGAACTACTTCAAGCGCGAACAGGTTTACATCATCGGCGTGTCCTGCGAGGGCGCCGGGGTGCTGGACGAGCGCAAGCTGGCCGGCCATCTGAACGGCACCCGGGCAGCGAGCGCCGCCTTCGACGGCGACGATTTCGTGTTCGCCACCCCGGAAGGCGAGAAGCGCTTGCCGGCCCGCGAGGTGATGGCGGAGCGCTGCCTGGAATGCCGCGAGCCCTTCCCCAGGGAGCACAACGTGGTGCTCGGCGAGAACAAGACGGGGCGCGAACTGGCGGCGCCGTTCGCCGCACTGGCCCGCTTCGAGGCGCTGGGCGCTGGCGAGCGCTGGAGCTTCTGGCAGCGCCACTTCGAGCGCTGCATCCGCTGCTTCGCGTGCCGCTCGGTGTGCCCGATGTGTTACTGCGACGAGTGCGTGGTGGACAGCATCACCTTCCCGGTGACAGCGGAAACCAGCGCCGAGGAAAAAGCCAACCGCGTCCGCTGGATCGAACGCTCGGCGGTGCGCTCCGAAAACATCACCTATCACATGACACGCGCCATTCATCTGGCCGGTCGCTGCGTTGACTGCGGCGAGTGCGAGCGCGTCTGCCCGGTCAACATCCCGCTGCGGCTGCTCAACAACAAGATGGAGCGGGAGGCCCGCGAACGCTTCGGTTACGAGCCGGGGGCGAGCATCGGTGGGCCGTCGCTGGTAGCCTCGTTCCGCGACGACGACCCCGGGAGTTTTATCAGGTAAGCCATGGAAAAAATATTACATAAAGAGCGCCTGGACGACTGGGTCAAGGCGCTAAGCGATTGGGAAGTCCTTGCGCCGGCGCTGGAAGACGGCGTCTGGGCATACCGCCCGGCCAGCGGTGCCGCCCGGCTCGATCACCCCAATACCGTGCAGCCGCCCAAAGGGCTCGCCTTCCCCCAGCGGGAAGTGTTTTTCTCTTTCGAGCAGATCAAGGGCGAGGCGCCGCGGCTGACGCAAACCCTGCCGAAGGCGGTGCAGAAGGTCGTCTTCGGCGTGCGCCCCTGCGACGGCCGCGCCGTGCCGCGCATGGACAAAGTGTTCAGCGATCACGTTGAAGACCCTTATTACTGGGCGCGGCGCAAGCAGGTGGCCTACGTCGGCCTGGTCTGCAACAAGCCGCCCGGCAGCAACTGCTTCTGTCTGTCGGTCGGCGGCTCGCCGGTTTCCAGCGACGGCCTCGACGTCCAGCTGACCGATCTGGGCGACCGCTACTTCACGGTGGCGGTCACCGACACCGGCAAGGCGCTGATGGCAGCCGCCGAAAGCCTGTTTGCCGAACCGGGGGCCGCTGACCGCGAGCAACATGGGCGCGTGCATGCCGACGCTCTTGCTCAGCCGCAACGCGCAATCCACGACCCCGATGCAGCGCCGGCCAAGCTGAAAGCGAGCTTCGACTCGCCGCTGTGGGAAGAGCTGGCGCGGGCCTGCATCGGTTGCGGCATCTGCACCTTTCTGTGCCCGACCTGCCATTGCTTCGACATCAACGACGAAGTGACCGGCGCGGCGCCGCTGAAGGGCAGCCGGGTACGCACCTGGGACAACTGCCAGTTCCCCGACTTCACCATGCACACGTCCGGCCACAATCCGCGCGAGAGCTCCGGCGCCCGGCTGCGCCAGCGGGTATGCCACAAGTTTCAGTACTTCCACGAGAATTTCGGAATGCATCAGTGCACGGGCTGCGGCCGCTGCATCACCGAATGCCCGGTCGGGATCGATATCGTTACTGTCGTCAACAAGGTGTCCGAACATGCCGGATAACATCTATCTTCCGAAACTGGCGCGGGTCGCCTACATCAAGGACGAAGTGGTTGGCGAACGCGCCATCAAGACCTTCCACGTCGAGCCCGTGGACGGCGATGGCTTCGAACACGAGTGCGGCCAGTGCGCCATGCTCTCCATCTTCGGCCGCGGCGAAATGATGATCTCCATTGCCTCCTCGCCGCTGATCAAGGAATACAAGCAATTCAGCATCATGCGGGTGGGGCGGGTCAGCGTCGCCTGTCATGAATTGGCGGTGGGTGATGTCATCGGCATTCGCGGACCCTACGGCAACAGTTTCCCGATTGATGACTGGCGTGGAAAGAACCTGGTTTTCATCGGCGGGGGCGTCGGCCTGGCACCGATCTGGCCGCTGATCACCACTGCGGTGGCGCAGCGTGCCGACTTCAAGAACATCAGCGTGTTCTACAGCACCCGCTCCGGCAGCATCATGTACCAGGCCGATCTCGAAAGACTGCGCAGCCAGGCTGACGTCCACCTGGAAGGCTGGAGAACCTACCACGCTTCCGCGACGTCCGGCGCGGTAAACCAGACGATTGCACCCGACAACACCGTCGCAATCGTCTGCGGACCGCCAGCCATGATCAAGTCCGTAATCCAGAACCTGTGCCAACTCGGGTTCGCGGACGACCAGATCTTCACGACCCTTGAAAACAAGATGAAATGCGGCGTGGGCAAGTGCGGCCGCTGCAACGTCGGCAAGGACTACGTGTGCGTCAAGGGACCGGTCTATTCTTGGGCGGAACTGAAGAATCTGCCGCAGGAGTACTGACCGCCGGCTTTCTTGGAGACATCTTTCCCCCAAAGCCCTGTAATTGCAAATGACCATCGAATCCATTCCCAAGTTTACCGACCCCGCAGTTAAACTGTGGGAAACTATCCCCAGCGAAACCAGACAGATCCTGCTCTCCAATGTCTGGTGCGGGAAGTGCCGCCATGAAGTCACTATCACTAATTTCTCCGGGGCAGTCAGAGCTGGGGACTTGCTGCTAGTCGGCAAATGTTCAGAGTGCCATGGTGATGTGGCGAGAGTGATCGAGATGAGCTGACTGGCTTGCGGGCCGCTACCCAGCCAAGTGCCAGGATCGGTCGTTCGCTTGCTTCGGATGGTGGGGTTTTGGCATAAGGATGCGGAACGGCTATGGGTGCCAATGCAAAAGATCACCGACCACCTCTTGAGTTCTTTTTCAATTGGCAATCAAGTTCAGCATAACTAAATTCGCTTGAATATAACCAAATACAACCTATAATATAACCATACCTTACACGCTCATGATCAAGCAGCAGGCCCGGAAAAAGCTGCAAAGCCTACCCAGACCGGAACGATTCAGGCTTGCCGAGAAAATAGAATTACTCGGCGCCAATCCTGACAACGCTGAACTGGACATCAAAAAGCTCGAAGGCGAGCCCTACTACCGCATGCGGGTAGGCAACTGGCGTGTGATCTTCGACCGACAGGACGCGGTTAAGGTGATCGCAATTGAAAAGATCAAGCCACGTGGAGACGCTTACAAATGACACTGCAAACCATTAAATCCATCGACGGGAAAGACGAATACGTTTTGCTGCCCGTCATGGTCTACAAGGCCCTGAAACAGGAAATCGAGGACGAGCTGGCCGGACTGGAAGCGGCAACGGAGAAAGGTGAAGAATACGCGCCTTTCGTGTTGGATGATTACGTAGACAATCCGGTCGCCCTGGCTCGCATGAAAGCGCATATTACCCAAAAAGAATTGGCTCTGCGCCTGAAAGTCACCCAGGCCTATATCAGTAAGATCGAGCGCCAGGATAAGGTGACGCCCCAACTCTTAGCTCGGGTCAAGGCCGCCTTAGTGTAAACGTCCAGTCAGTACCGTCTTGACTCGACCGGTCGGCTTCGAGGAACAGCAGATTACGCGTTGATCTCATTTGTATATTCCCCATCATTCTCCACCTTGGCGATTGCCTGATCCAAGCGAATCAGCAATTGTTGCAGCGTCTCGCCATTCCGCCGTTTGAGCATCGCCAGCGCGTTATGGCCATCATTGCCAATAGCCCTCGGTATAGCCCAACAGTAACCCCAGAAAAGCAAAAGCCACCCCGAAAGATGGCCATAGTACTTGAAAAGTTTTCGGCTCCCTGATGTAATGCTAACCGGGCTACACTTTCTTCACGAATTCGGATTTCAGTTGCATCGCGCCAATTCCGTCGATCTTGCAGTCGATGTCGTGATCGCCTTCCACCAGACGAATATTCTTCACCTTCGTCCCGACCTTGACCACCAGGGATGACCCTTTGACCTTCAGATCCTTGATTACCGCCACGGTGTCGCCGTTCTGGAGCACGTTCCCATTGGCATCGCACACGATAAGCCGGTCATTGGCGCTCTCTGCAGCCTCCTTCGACCACTCGTGCGCACATTCCGGGCAGACGAACATGGCGCCGTCTTCATAGGTGAATTCCGAATTGCATTTCGGGCATTTGGGCATGGTGGTCATGGACTGTTTCCTGTACTGGCAACCTTATATAAACTCAGTGCTCGATACCAAGCCCTGAAATAGAAAAAGGGCTAGCGCCTAAACGCTAACCCTCTACATATCTGGCTCCCCGACCTGGACTCGAACCAGGGACCTGCGGATTAACAGTCCGTCGCTCTACCGACTGAGCTATCAGGGAATTAACAAGCTGCGAATTTTACTTTGCTGTGGTAAAAAGGTCAATTCCTATCTGTAACGTTGTCGTAAATGACGCAATATTGACGGTGGATACTGTGAAGTGGACTAAGCGCCTGTTTATTATTCTGGTTGTTTTTCTGGCTGTAATCGGTCTGCCGTTTCTCATCCCGTTGAATACATATATTCCTGAAATTGAGAAGCAGGCGGGGGAAAAGCTGCACGAGCCGGTCAAGATCGGATCGTTGCGACTTTCGCTGGTTCCCTTGCCTCATGTGGCGCTGCATGGAATCACTATCGGCTCTCAACAGGAAGTAAAAATTGATTCGATCAAGGTCAGCCCGAATTTGAGTTCGTTGTTTAGCCCGAGCAAGGTTCTGCGCGATATCGAACTGGACACGGTTTCCATCCGTATGGACATGCTGGGAAAGATGCCGGCCTGGTTCAAATCGGATGGCGGCCCGCAAACGGTAAGAATCGAAAAAGTCGGTTTGAATCACGTCACGCTGGAATCTCCAGGCATGACGTTGCCGCTGTTCAGTTTGGTCGTAAACATGAACTCTGAGGGTGACTTGAAGAATGTGCTGCTGGCGAGCGATGACGGCAAGATCAAGCTGGATGCCACGCCCGTGTCGGGCAGCAACTTCGATTTGAAGCTCTCCGCTCGGCAGTGGCGCATTCCCGTGGGCCCGGCGTTTCAGTTCGATGAGCTGAAAATTGACGGAGCCGTCGATGGTGAAGCGTTACGGCTCAGGGATATCGATGGCAAGCTTTATGGGGGGACGCTCAAGGGCGCGGCTGAACTCAACTGGAAATCTGGGTGGAGGCTTAGTGGTGATCTGAAGGGCCAGCGAGTGGCGGTGGAATCCCTGTTGCCGTTGTTCAATTCCAAAGCCCGTGTGAGCGGCCGGATCAATGCCAAAGCCAGGTTCGCAATGAATGGCAGGACGGCATCACAGCTTGCGAATAGCCCGAATGTTGATGGCGATTTTTCCATCCACAATGGGGTGTTGCACGGGTTCGATCTGGCAAGTGCGGCGCAACCATTCAAGGGCAAAGAGATACGCGGCGGGCAGACAGAGTTCGAGGAATTCAGCGGGATTTTCAGCATTGCGGGGAAGGACATCCGCTTGCGCAAGCTGAACATCTCTTCCGGTGTGCTCAATGCCAACGGGGATGTGGAAATTTCGCCCTCCAAACAACTCGGCGGCAAGGTTTATGTCGAGGTGAAGCAGGGAGTTTCACTGGTGAGTATCCCGCTCAAGGTTTCCGGCACGCTGCAGGACCCGGTGCTGTTCCCCACCGGGGCGGCTTTGACCGGCGCTGTAGTGGGCACTGCGATTCTTGGGCCCGGGGTAGGGACGTCACTGGGAACGAAAGCGGCTGACACGATAGACAGCTGGTTTGGCAGCAAGAAAAAATAAAGGGCGCCGTTCGAGGCGCCCTTCAATAACTCGGTTCCGGGTGTAATCCAGGTCTATTCAATTGCCTTCTGGATACGCTCCAGGGCCATCTCCAGATTTTTCATCGAGGTGGCGAAGGAGATGCGGAAGTAGCCCTCCGCGCCGAAGGCCGAGCCCGGTACGATGGCCACTCCCGCCTTTTCCAGCAGGTATTCGGAAAAGGCCATGTCGGTTGCTTCCGCGAGAGTGCCGCGACGATGCAGATCGGCAATGGCCTCTCGTGCGTCTGGGAAGGCGTAGAAGGCGCCGCCGGCATGGATGCACTTCACTCCCTTCATCTCGTTGAAGCGGCGCACCACGAACGCATGGCGCTCGCGGAATGCCTTCACCATCGGCTCGATGCACGACTGGTCGCCATCCAGGGCGGCCTGCGCGGCTACCTGCGAGATCGAGGTGGGGTTGGAGGTGGACTGGGACTGGAGGATTTCCATCGCCTTGATGATCTTTTCCGGGCCGGCAGCGTAGCCGATGCGCCAGCCGGTCATGGAATAGGCCTTCGACACGCCGTTCAGCACGACGCAGCGGTCTTTCAGCTCGGGGGTGGCGTTAAGGATGTTGACGAACTTCACGCCGGACAGGTTGACATGCTCGTACATGTCGTCGGTGGCCACCAGCACGTGAGGGTGGCGCTTCAGCACTTCGCCCAGGGCCTTCAGTTCGTCCAGCGTGTAGACAGCCCCGGTCGGGTTGGACGGGCTGTTGATCATGAATATCTTGGTCTTGGCAGTGATGGCCGCATCCAGCTGTGCCGGGGTGATCTTGAAGCCCTGTTCGATGCCGCATTCGACGATGACCGGCTTGGCTTCGGCCACCATGGCGATGTCCGCATAGGAAACCCAGTAGGGGGCCGGGATGACGACTTCGTCACCCGGATTCAGGACGGCCAAGGCCAGGTTGAAGATGCACTGCTTGCCGCCGACGCCGACGATGACTTCCCTGGCGGCGTAGTCCAGGCCGTTGTCGCGCTTGAGTTTGGCGACGATGGCGTTTTTCAGGCTGGGTATGCCGCCGACCGGGGTGTATTTGGTGAATCCGTCGTCGATGGCCTTCTTGGCGGCATCCTTGATGTGTTGCGGGGTGTCGAAATCCGGTTCGCCGACACCGAGGCCGATGATGTCCTTGCCTTCAGCCTTGAGCCGGGCAGCGCGTGCGCTTACGGCGAGGGT
>JAIOJM010000085.1 GCA_019911785.1 Sulfuricella sp.
CGACTTCTGGTACTCGAAAGAGATGCAAGGTCGCTGGTTTTCATCAACGCCGGCGCTGGATGACGAGATACGGGACAAATTCGAGGCGCTTTGGCGCAGGGCCGCCGCAGGGGAACTCGACGGGTGGAATGAAACGCCCGAGGGCTGTCTGGCCTTGTCCATCGTGCTCGACCAGTTGCCGCTGAACATGTTTCGCGGCAGGGCAGAGAGCTTCAAAACCGAGCAACAGGCGGTCGAAATCGCCAAACACGCTATCGGCAAAGGCTACGACCAGCGCTTGCCGGCAAAGCGCCTGGCCTTTCTGTATATGCCGTTGATGCACAGCGAGAACCTTGCCGACCAGGATCTTTCAGTCAGGCTGTTCAAAGAGGCGAAGCTCGAAAGCAACCTGCGTTTTGCGCAACACCATCGGGAACTGATCCGGAAATACGGTCGTTTTCCTCACCGCAACAGCCTACTCGGGCGGCAAAGCACGCCCGAGGAAATCGAGTACCTTGCTTCAAGGGAGGCATTTCTGGGCTAGTGCATCATAAATCCAGATTATCCATTAGAGCCAAAACACCACTGTGGGAGCGGCGCCCTCGCCGCGATTTTCAGCTGCATTCGCGCCGAGGGCGGCGCTCCTACATGCACGAGCATTCCAATGGACAATCAGCGATAATGATGCCTCCTGATTAGCTCCGCCTGACATGAACCTGATCGCCCCCCTTTCACACCGGTTGAGAAGCATCCTGAGCCGCCTTTCCGCCTTGCTGGCGAAAAAGTGGAAGCGCGGCTTTTACCTCTATCTGGCCGGAATATTCACCCTCCTGATCACGGCCGACGCACTATTTCTGCACCTCGCCACCGACATGAAGCAGACGGCGTTCGACATGATGGTGCGTTACCGCGTCGTCGTGCCCAAGCCCGACCCGGACATCGTCATCGTCGACATCAACGAGGCGAGCCTTGCCGCGATGGCCAGGGACTACGGCCGCTGGCCGTGGCCGCGGCAGGTGCTGGGCGAGTTTGTCGAGCAGATCGAAAAGCAGCGGCCCCAAGCCATCGTGTTCGACATTCTGTTCAGCGACCCGGACGTGTACAACCCGGACAGCGACGCCTATTTCGACGCCGCCATCGCCGCCACTGGCAACACTTTCTTCCCGATGCTGCGGCTCGATCCGGCCGACGACGCCCTGAGCCAGATCAAGCCGGCCATGATTCCCGGCGTAACGCCGCTGGCGGATGCGCAGCGCGATGCCACGGTGGCGATGGTGCTGCCGCACTTCAAGGCGGCGCAGGAAGGCGGCCGGCTCGGGCTGCACAACATCTACCCCGACGCCGACGGCATCGCCCGCCAGTACCCGGTTTACCGCGACGATTACGGCTGGAAAATTCCCTCGCTGCCGCTGCGCATCGCCCAGCAGCTGAAGTTTCCCCAGCCCGAGGCGCAGCGGGTGCTGCTCAACTGGCGTGGCCCGCCCTTCACCTACCGCTCGGTGAGCTTCAGCGACGTTTTCGCCGACCTGACCAGCAAGAACAAACGACGCCCGCCAGACGAATTCACCGGCAAGATCGTGATCATCGGCTCGACCGCGCCCAGCCTGTTCGACATCAAGCCGACGCCGCTCAGCCGCATGCATCCCGGCGTGGAAATCCTCGCCACCGCCATTGACAATTTCAAGCACGGCGACTACCTGCGCTTTCCCGATGCCCCCGTCGCCTACCTGCTGCTGACGCTCGCGATTGTCTGGGCGACCGCCTGGGGGTTCTACCGCAACATCGGGCAGGACAAGTTCGACAGACTGTTCGGCGCTTCGCAGTTCATTCTTCTGGCCATCTCCTACGCCAGCATCAACTTCACCACCACCTACATCAACCTCACCGGCCCGGTCACCCTCGGCCTGGCCTACTTCACCCTCGCCCGGCTGTACGCCTTCGCCACCGGCCGGGCGCTGGAGAAAAGCACGGTGCGGACCTCGCAGGAACGCGGCGGCGAGCTGCACGGCGTGCTGATGCTGATCCGCCTGGGCGTGCAGGCCGGTGCACTGAGCGAAGGCGTGCGCGAAAAAATCCGCAGGAAACTGGAAAAAATCGGCAGCGCGACAAAGAGCGTGGAAATCCTGAAGGGTCGGCAAAAAGGCATCTGGGACCTGTTTGAGGACACCCTGGCGATTTCCTGGTTGCGCCCGGCGGACGACGAGGACAGCCGGCTGCGCATCGTCCGCGACATCAACGCGATAGCGCAGGCGATCGGACCTCTCTTGCGGAAACACACTGCAACTGCGGATAATGACGTGGACTGGTTCGTCCACGAAGGGCCGATTAGCGGCGGAGAGGAAGCACGCGACAGCTGGCGCACACTGTTCGCCGAAACGCTGCTACGCTGGAAAGAGATGGAAAAAGGAAAATCATGACGCATTCGACACGCTATATCCACTTCTTGTTGGCCGCATTCCTGCTGGCGGCGCCGACCGCCCACGCAGGCGAGAGCGGCGCCGCGGTCAAGGCGGATGAACTGAAAGCGGAGCCGTTCCGCGACGCCAAAACCGTCGGCACCCTTGCCACCGGCGACAAGGTGGAAATCCTGAAGAAGGACGGTGGCTGGTTCCAGGTAAAAAGCGCCCGGGGCAGCGGCTGGGTGCACATGCTCAGCATCCGCCGCGGCGAGGCGCGCAAGGCCTCGGCCGGCAGCGAAGTCGCCGGATTGGCCGGCCTCGCTTCGGGGCGGGCCGGGACTGGGCGGGTGGTCGCCACCACCGGCATCCGCGGCCTCAACGAGGAGGAACTCAAGGCCGCCAAATTCAACGAAGCCGAACTGAAGCTGGCGGAATCCAGCCTCACCAGCCGGGCGGAGGCGAAAAAATTCGCTGCCAGGGGCAAACTGACTGCGCGCAAGCTGGATTACCTGCCCGACCCGGCACAGGGAGAGCAGCCATGAACCCGGATTATCCATTAGAGCCAAAACACCGCTGTGGGAGCGCCGCCCTCGGCGCGATTGCGGCCGAAAATCGCGGCGAGGGCGCCGCTCCTTGCACGAGCATTCCAATGGATAATCTGCGATGAACCGCGCGCTAGCCAGATGGCTGACCGGGCTGGGGCTGCTGCTGTGCCTCGGCGCGGCGCACGGCTTCGATCTCGGCGATGAGCTGAAAAAGGCCGCGGGCGAGTTGCAAAAACCGGGCAAGTCAGCCGGGCTGGGCGGCTACTCCGAGGAGGAGGAAACCGCCATCGGCCGCCAGATTGCCGGCAGCCTGCTCGGCGCCGCGCCGCTGGTGAAAGACCCGCAGCTGCAGAAATACGTCAACAACGTCGGGCGCTGGGTCGCCAGCCAGAGCGAACGGCCCGATCTCGCCTGGCACTTCGGCGTGATCGAATCGAAAGACATCAACGCCTTCTCAGCGCCCGGCGGCTACATCTTCGTCACCCGCGGGCTGTACCGGTTGCTCGACAACGAAGCCGAACTGGCGGGCGTGCTGGCGCACGAAATCGGCCACGTCATCCGCAAGCACCACCTGAAAATTTTGCAACAAAGCCAGCTGGTGGATCTGGGCGGAAAACTGCTAGGGAAACAGGTGGGGGGCAACGATAAAATCCACAACCTGATCGGCAGCGGCGCGGAAATCGTCTCGCGCTCGCTCGACAAGAACGCCGAATTCGAAGCCGACCGCATCGCCGTGGTGCTGGCTGCTCGCGCCGGCTATGACGCCTTCGGCCTGCCCGAAATCCTGCAGGAGATCGGCCACTCCGCTGCTGGCGACAGCAGCAGCGTGGCGCTGCTGTTCAAGACCCACCCCCACCCCGACGAACGCCTGACCAAACTCGGCGACGCGGTGGGAAGCCGCTTCGACGGGCTGAAGGGCCTGACTCTGGACAATCGCTTTTACCGCCTGAAACCCTAACTTTTTGCAACCCAGAAAAAACAATTGAACCGCAGAGGACGCGGAGGACACAGAGGAATTCAAATACTTGACGTAAAAACGCCACCCACCTGATAGGTGACTCGACATAACTTGGCAATACCTTGTCGCCTAGAGGCGTCTACTTTTGGTTTTCCTCGGCGTCCTCCGCGTCCTCTGCGGTGAATCGCCTTTTTTAGGTTCAATCAACTTTGGAGAGAAAATCAATGAAAATACGCCTGGTTACCCTCGTTTGCGGGCTGCTGCTTAACCTGAACGTTTACGCCGCCAATCCCATGGTCGAGATGAAGACCAATCTTGGCAGCTTCACACTCGAACTCTACCCGGACAAGGCGCCGAAGACGGTTGAAAATTTCCTCAAATACGCCAAGGGCGGTTTCTACAAGGGCACCGTATTCCATCGCGTGATCGATAACTTCATGATCCAGGGCGGCGGCTTCGATGCCGGGCTGCACGAGAAGGAAACCTTCTTTCCGATCCAGAACGAGGCCGCCAACGGGCTGAAAAATGAAATCTACACTATCGCCATGGCACGCACCGCAAATCCGCACTCCGCTACCGCACAGTTCTTCATTAACGTGAAGGATAACGCCTTCCTCGACCATACCGTTCCGAAGGGGCAAGGATGGGGCTACGCGGTGTTCGGCAAGGTGGTGAAAGGTCAGGATGTGATCATGAAGATTTCCAAGGTGCGCACCGGCCCACGCGACCCCATGCCCTCGGACGTACCGCTGGAAAATGTGGTGATCGAGGACGTGAAGCTGCTGCCGTAATTCGATGTCCGCCGCCTACACCTGGTCCTCCATCCTCGGCATCGTCCGCGAGCACAAGAAGGACCTGATCAGCGCCCATATCGTCGCCATCCTGGCGGCGGTGGCGAGCGTGCCGATTCCGCTCCTGATGCCCCTGCTGGTGGACGAAGTGCTGCTGCACCAGCCCGGCCGGCTGGTGGAGTGGCTGAACGGCCATTTCCCCGCCGCCTGGCACGGGCCGGTGCTGTATAT
>JAIOJM010000086.1 GCA_019911785.1 Sulfuricella sp.
GAATATCCGCGCGAACTGGAGAAGAAGGGCCTGACCGCAGGTCCGACGCGGCCCTACGCCGTCGGCCGCATCGTGCTTTGGAGCCTCAGGCCGGAACTGGCGAAAACGCCGTTGAAGGATCTGCCCAGTGCCGCCCTCCGCAAATTCGCTGTCGCCAACCCGCAGCACGCCCCCTATGGTCGGCGCGCCCAAGAGGCCATGCAGCACGAGGGCGTATGGGAAGCGATGCAGCCGAAGCTGGTCTTGGGCGAGAATATCGCCCACACCGCGCAATTCATCGATTCCGGTGCGGCCGATGCGGGCATCATCGCCCTGGCCCTGGTGCTGTCGCCCAACATGCAAGGCAAGGGCGCCTGGACGCTGATCCCTGACGCCTGGCACGATCCTCTGGAGCAGGGCTTCGCCATCACCCAGCGGGCCGCCGCCAACCGGCTGGCGAA
Organism: Sulfuricella sp.; assembly: GCA_019911785.1. The sequence goes on from JAIOJM010000086.1 coordinate 441, forward strand.
GGATTTCGCCGGCTACATGGCGAGCGAGCCGGCCCGCGTGGTGATGCGCCGCTACGGCTTCGTGCTGCCCGGCGAAAAATGAACGCTTGAAGAAGGGAAACAAGCCATGTCCGAAAGTGATCTCCAGGCGCTGACCACCACCCTGGCCCTGTCCGGCGTCACCACGCTGGTGCTGCTCATCATCGGCACGCCGCTGGCCTGGTGGTTGGCGCGCACACGTATGCGCTGGGCGGTCGCGGTGGAGGCGGTAGTAGCCCTGCCGCTGGTGCTGCCGCCCACGGTGCTGGGCTTCTACATGCTGGTGGCTCTGGGGCCGAAGGGACCGATCGGCGGCGCGCTGGAGTCGCTTGGACTGCATCATCTGGCCTTCACCTTCACAGGGCTGGTGCTGGCTTCGACGCTGTATTCCATGCCCTTCATGGTGCAGCCGCTGAAGGACGCTTTCGCCTCCATCGGCGCGCGCATGACCGAGACCGCCGCCACCCTGCGTGCCGGTCCCTGGGATCGTTTCTTCAGCGTCGTCGTGCCGCTCTCGCGGCGCGGTTTTCTCACCGCCCTCACCCTGACCTTCGCCCACACCGTCGGCGAGTTCGGCGTGGTGTTGATGGTGGGCGGAAACATCCCGGGTGAGACGCGCGTGTTATCCATCGCCATCTACGACCATGCCGAGTCCATGGATTACGCCTCCGCGCATGTTCTGGCCGGCGGTCTGTTGTCGGCATCATTTCTCTTGCTGTTGACGGTGTATTTCCTCAACAGGCGTTATATGGTGATGCATCCATGAGCATCCACGCCCGTTTTAAACTCACCCATCCCGGCTTCACGCTCGATGTCGACCTGCAACTGCCCGGACGCGGCGTCAGCGCCCTGTTCGGCGCATCGGGCTCCGGTAAGACCACCTGCTTGCGCGCCATCGCCGGGCTGGAGCACGCGCCGGGCGGCTATCTCAGTGTCAACGGCGAAATCTGGCAGGACGACAGCTGCGGCCTGTTCGTGCCTACTCACCAGAGGCCGCTGGGCTATGTGTTCCAGGAGGCCAGCCTGTTTGCCCACCTGACGATCCGCGGCAATCTTGAGTACGGTATGCGTCGGGTGCCGGCGAGCGCGCGCAAGGTGTCGCTGCAACAGGCGGTGGAACTGCTGGGCATCGAGCCGCTGCTTGGCCGCATGCCGGACAAACTCTCCGGCGGCGAAAAACAGCGCGTCGCCATCGCCCGTGCGCTCGCCACTAGCCCGCGCATCCTGCTCATGGACGAGCCGCTGGCCGCGCTCGACCTGAAACGCAAGAATGAAATCCTGCCCTACCTGGAACGCCTGCACGACGAACTTGAAATTCCCGTTCTATATGTCAGCCATGCCCCCGACGAAGTCGCGCGGCTGGCGGATCACCTGGTGGTACTGGAACAGGGCCGCGCCATCGCCAGCGGCCCCCTGGGCGAAACCCTGGCGCGGCTCGACCTGCCCATTCGGCTGGGAGAAGACGCCGGTGTCGTGCTGGAAGGAGAAATCGCCGAACTCGATGCGGCGTGGCACCTGGCGCGCGTCGCCTTCGCCGGCGGCAGCCTGTGGGTGCGCGACAACAACATACCGATTGGCCAGCACGTGCGCGTACGCATCCTGGCGCGCGACATCAGCATCGCCCTGGACATCCACACCGACAGCAGCATCCTCAACATCCTCCCCGCGACCGTCGAGCAACTGGCGGACGACACCCACCCGGCGCTGGCCCTGGTGCGGCTGAATGCGGGCGGCGTCCCGCTGGTTGCGCGTATCACGCGGCGCTCCGCCGCCAGGCTGGAATTGCGCCCGGGACTAGCCGTGTGGGCGCAGATCAAGGCGGTAGCTCTGATTGGGTGAGGCGCCTGTTTTTGGTAATCCGCGTTTATCTGTGGATAAAAGCGGTTTTTAGGTTGATCGAATTAAGGCCGATGTTGCCGAGCGGCGATTGGCTTCCATCGCTGTCAAAACGCCATCCCACAGTCTGATTCTAGCCTCGACAGCCGCGTATGCCGCATCTTCCGCTTCACGTAATTTCTTCGTATCGTCGCCGATCAACTCGTTCATCATTTTCAGCGCCATTGGGGCATGAAAGTCTTCATCGAGGTGAATATGACGATTCAAGTAGTAGTGAAAGGAGGGAGCTTCCCGCTCGGTGATGTTCATCCTGGCAAGAAACGATCTGAACATTTCCGGGATGATGTGTTCTCTGCCTAGCGCGAATGCAGCCCCAACGACATGAGCCTTGTCCGTGGCGATGAAACCAAACGTCGTTTCCATAAACGCACGTGCTGCAGAAGGTGCAATGTTGAGTGCCAGGGCGCTATCGATGCCGTGCCCGGACGCAACGTCAGCAAAATGGATCGCGTCAGACGGGTCTGCACCGACCTCGCGCATCGAATCACAGTAGAGTTCAAAGTGACTTACATAAGTCGGGTTGCCGTTGGCGTCAGCCAGACCCTCGTCCGACTCTTCGCCAAGCACGATCTGGTTGATGAAGAAGCGTGCGGACGAACTGCCGTGTGGTTTCCATGGGAAAACGGCCGGTGCGATCCGGCATTGCAAGTACTTCAGCAGGGACATGAAGTCCCACACCGGATACACGTGGTGGGCCATGAACAAACGCAGATCATCCAGATTCTGCATGGCCTCGTATAGCGGGTGATTGTTGAGTTTATCGTCAAGCGCTGCAATAACATTCGCGCTGAATGCATTCGGTCGGGGCATAGTGCTTTCCACTCGAATTATTAGATAACTCTAATATATTACATGCCAACCAGGATAATGACTATGGGCTTTTTGAATAAATTGAACGGTAAAAACTGACACAGAGCGAGACTTGCAGCTCGCTCGAATAACTTTTAACCCAAATAATCCATTCGGGCGTAGGTCGGGCTTCAGCCCGACATGTCGGGTTAAAACCCGACCTACAACCACCTGATTTTGTGGTAGTGCAATGGCTAATGGATTATCTGGGTTTAAGGCGATGCCGGTAGCCGACCGACTTCGAGCGGGGACAGCGCCAGCAGCCCTGCCGTCTGTTCGTGGATGCGGCCGGCGACCTCGGGGTCGATCCGCTCCAGCCAGCGCTGCGGGATCGCCTCCACACCGTACAACGCCCCGGCCAGCATGCCTGCCAGCGCGCCGGTGGTGTCGGCATCCTCGCCCCGGTTGACGGTTTCCACGACGCAGTCCTCAAAATTGTCGGTGAAGAAGAAGTGGTGCATGACGGTCTGCACGGTGTCCACGATGTAACCGGAGGCGCGGCCGGAATAAGGGTCGAAACGGAATTGGCGGTGCCGTTCGACCAGCCGGTTGGCGATGGCGCGGCATTCCCTGACGCCGCCACCGAGCAGCAGCGCCTGCACCATCCGGCCCAAGACGAGCGTTCCCGCGTCGGAAATCGGGTGGTGGTGGGTGATGTGTGCCTGCGCTATGCTGTAGCGCTCGAACATGGCATCGTCCCCCAAGGCGAGCAGCGCCACGGGCAGGTTCCTCATGGCGGCCCCGTTGCCGCCGTCGCCGTCGGACGGTGCCCCTTCCGTGCTACCTTCCAGCATATAGCGGCGGATGCCGCGGCGGCAGGTGGCGCCCACGTCCACCGGCCTGGATTTGAGCCAGGCGACGAAGGCGTCCGCCGCTGCCGCGAGATTCCAGCCGCCGCTGTCGAGGATGGCCTGGCCGAGATAGAGGGACATTTCGGTGTCGTCCGTCACTTGCCCCGGCTTGAGGCGCAGCCAGCCGCCGCCGGTCATCTCCCTGTGAGCGCCGTAGTGCGCCTGTATCTCCCGCGGCAGCATGAACTCTACCGTGGCGCCCAGGGCGTCGCCGCAGGCGAGACCCAGATAGGCGCCGAGAGCCCTGCTATGGAGGGAAGTTGGTGATGGGGAATGGGTGATGGGTGATGAATGCGCCATCAAAAATAACTCATCGTTACCCGGAAATCCCCGCCGATCACCATGTATTCGCCTTCGCCCTTGAGCGGGTGCCGGGCCAGCAGGCCGTTGAAGAACAGGATCTTCGCAACCGGCACCCGGGCTTCCAGGATGGTGTCGCCGAACTCGTCCGCAATGATCCGGTTGGCGGTGAACGAGACCAAGTTGTTCTGGCGGATGACGGCGCTGCGTTTGCCGGTGCGCTCGATGACCTGGTGCTCGTCGAAACCGTTGATGCCGCGATACAGGGTAAGGTGGCGGCAACCCGGCGCAAACCAGTGCGCCAGCATCCACTGGCAGAATTCGTACAGCAGGTCGAGTTGCAGATTGATGCTGTTGTTGTGAAAGCGGCTCGACATCTTTTCCTCGACATAGGCGATCCAGGCCGGAGACGGGAAGCGTCGCAGCGCCTCTTTGTGGAAGGTGGGCAGCAAACCGAAGCGGCTTTCCACCCAGCCTTTCAACACCGCACCCTCCGGGCCGTTGGAATCGAACCCCCAGCCCTCCAGCAGCCGCCGGTAGCTCGAGCGGAAGCGCCGCTTGCCGCCCTCGTCGCCCACCAGTGCCGTCCCGTCCAGCCCGAACAACAGTTGCATGTAGTGCTCGAAAATATCTCCCGCCTCGGCACTGCTGGAGGCTTTTGCCAACATGTCGAAAAACGGCCGGTTCATCTCGCGCACGCCGTTGATCGATAGCGGCAACGGGTAGTCGTTGAAGGCGGTGCTAGCCAGCAACCCGGTGGGAATGCTCACCAGGTTGGTGCTGTGCCCCTTGAAATCCTGGCTTGAAATGTGATTAACCCGAATTTTGCGCGCAGGTTGCGGCAGACGCATCCACCTTCAGCCCCAGATTTCCGCGGGCACTTGTAAACGGGCAACAGCAGGAGCCGCGCGGGTGGCCGGGGCCACGGTTCTGGACGCAGACGAAAACGTGTTTTTCTGGTTTAGCCAAAATATTTCCCCTTTGACGCTGATCATTCGAAAGCCCGACACATCTTGAACCAGGATTATCCATTAGGGCCAAAACACCGCTGTGGGAGCGGAGCCAGCCCTCCCCTCAATTCCCTCCCGCAAGCGGGAGGGGAGGTTCCAGGAAACGCCTCCCAGCACGGCGTGGCATCGTTTCCGATCTCGGCGGTTTCGCCGAACCGTAGCGGTAGCTCATGATTTGGTCGTTAGTCGTGATCTGGAACGACGGGAGACAGAGCGGATCAGGCTGCCATATCCTGCGCTGCATCGGAGGGTGCACCCGTCAGGACAGCGACAAACTCTTCCAGCGGCATATCGATGCGCTGTATATTCTGCTCCGCAAGAAATCGCTCTTCATTGCGCGTCAACTCGCCGGACAGCACGGCCCAGTGTTTGTCCGTTGAGCGTTTCATGATCTGGCGCGCGAAAGTGCGTTCCAGCTGGTTGCTGAAGTGGCAGCCGAGGAACAGGAAATGAGCGCCCGTGCGCAGATGCTGGACCACCTCCGGAATCGGAGTCTGGATGTCGATCTCGGTCAGCACTTCGACATAATCGGAATCCGAAACCAGGAAATTGCGCGCTGGCGAAATAGCGCCCAGGGGTTTGTACAGCACTACATCCCAGGTGTCCGCCTCGAACGCATCGGCAGGGACGCCTTCACTGCGGAAATATTGCACCCAGGTTCCGAAATGCTCGGCCTGGCTGGCCCCTTGCACCTGGCCCCAGCTCTGGCGGTGCTGTAGCGCTCTCTGCATGGCGTTGTCGTACCATGCATCCACCACCAGCAGCGGTTTTTTCGGGAGGTTTGCCAGAAAACGGTGTAGCACCGTCGGTTCCACGTCAGCCAGGAAGGCTTCCGCCAGTAGCCCGGTCAAGGTCTTGCGGTGCTTGAAGTTCTCGATGAATTGCGCGGCTGCCGTCAGATTCTTGCGGATCTTGTGCGGCACGGCTACCTTCGCGACCAGCCGCTCGACCAGCGCCCCCGGAGAGTTCGGCACCGGACAGGCGGGAGCAAGATCAAGGACGCCAGGCCCCAGGTAGGGAACAATTTTTCCGTTATCCAGCTCGTTCCTGATATCGTCCAGTAATTGCGACAGGTGTGTCATGACTATCCTTTCATTTGGAACCTTGTTCGAATTTCCGATTAGACGCTCAACAATTCGACCGTGATATTTTCCGTGCCAAGCATGGCCTGGCATGCCAGGCGCGACCCGGAACCCACGCCGACCAGGGTGTCCAGTTTCTCGTTTTCGATGCGCTGTATCTTCGACAGGCTCTTGCGTCCTTCGACCACAAAGAAGTGGCAGGCACCACACAGCTCGGGCTTGCCTTC
>JAIOJM010000087.1 GCA_019911785.1 Sulfuricella sp.
AGCGCCTGGCTGCGTCCTTCCAGAACCGCATCGGCGGCGCCCCTGACGTACAGCCGGATGGCCTGAGTCGAGTCGTCATTGCCGGGAATGACGTAATTCACGCCAATCGGGGAGTTATTGGTATCCACCACGCCAACCACCGGAATGCCCAGCTTGTTGGCTTCAGTGATCGCGCCCTTCTCGTGGCCGACGTCGATCACGAAAATCATGTCCGGCAGGCCGCCCATATCCTTGATCCCGCCCAGGCTGCGTTCCAGCTTGTCCAGTTCGCGGCGCAGGAGCAGTGCTTCTTTCTTGGCCAGCTTGCCGATGTTCTCTTCCGACAGCATGGTCTGCACTTCCTGCAGACGCTTGATGGACTGCTTGACCGTCTTGAAGTTGGTCAGCATGCCGCCGAGCCAGCGGAAATTCACGAAATGACAACCCGCGCGCTCTGCTTCTTCCTTGAGGATTTCACGAGCCTGGCGCTTGGTGCCGACAAACAGGATGCTGCCCTTGTTCGAAGCCAGTTTGCGCATGAATTTCATCGCATCCTGGTACATCGGCAGGGTTTTTTCCAGGTTGATAATGTGAATCTTGTTGCGGTCGCCGAAAATATACGGCGCCATCTTGGGGTTCCAGTAACGGGTTTGGTGTCCGAAATGGACGCCCGCTTCCAACATCTGACGCATGGTCACTGACATTTTGCTGCTCCTAGTAAGGGTTATGCCTCCATCCGCCCGATACCACCCGGCTAGCCGGGCACCCTGTACGTTAAGCGGATGTGCGAAGTTTTAAGTTTCAAAGCCATTGGCCATGAAACTTAACTTGCAATTCTAACATGCCCGCAAGGATTCCCTCAAGGTCGAATGTAAGCCCACCCCTGGCGCTGTCGTTTCATCAGCTCCACCACTCCCGCCTTGACATAGCCGACTGACGGGTACATGTCCGCACGAGTGAGCTTGCGGCCGATCATGGTGTTCTCGCAGGCCACGATTTTCACGCCGCGACTGACCGCCTCATCGATTTTCTCGGCTATCTCGGTTTCCAGCAGCACCATGTCCAGGCCGGGGCCGTAGACTACTATCTCGATTTGCACATTCTTTATGCCCAGATCTTGCTGCACGTTTTTTACATTGCTGAGGGTGAGATACCACTTTTGCGGCTCGCCGTCGCTCACCTGGAATACCACTTTATGGGCCGCTGTTTTGAGCCGCCCAACTGGAGAATCCGCAGCGTGCACCGACAGCGACGACATCAGCACCACCGCGAACAATAACGCATTTATTATTCTCCGCATTCTTCCCTCCAATCTAGCAAGCTAAAGGATATTCGGTTATTTGATATACTGACCGCAATTTAATTCGATCAGCGGCGTCATGTCCATCATAATCAAAACCCCGGAAGAAATTGAAAAAATGCGCATCGTCGGCAGACTGGCGGCCGAACTGCTCGACTATATCGGCCCCTTCGTCAAAGCGGGCATCACCACCGACGAGCTCGACAAGCTCTGCCACGATTACACCGTCAACGTGCAGCATGCCATACCCGCCCCGCTGAATTACGCCCCTTCCGGCCACCACCCTTACCCAAAGTCCATTTGCACGTCCGTCAACCATCAGGTTTGCCACGGCGTTCCCAGCGACAGGAAGCTCAAACCCGGCGACATCATCAATATCGATGTCACCACCATCAAGGATGGCTATCACGGGGATAGCAGCCGCATGTACTATGTCGGCGAGCCTTCCATCCAGGCAAAGCGCCTGTGTGAAATCACCTACGAATGCATGTGGCTCGGCATCGCCGCGATCAAGCCGGGCGCCCACCTGGGCGACATCGGCCATGTCATCCAGCGGCGTGCCGAGAGCAATGGATACAGCGTAGTCCGCGAATTCTGCGGGCACGGAATCGGCGCAAATTTCCACGAAGAACCCCAAGTCGTGCACTACGGCAAGCCTGGAACCGGCGCAGTACTGTCTCCCGGCATGATCTTCACCATCGAGCCGATGATCAATGCCGGCCGGCGCGACATCCGCCAGCTTGGCGACGGCTGGTCCATCGTCACCAAGGATCACAGCCTGTCGGCACAGTGGGAACATACCGTCCTGGTCACCGAAACCGGTTATGAAGTCCTGACACTGTCCGCCGGTTCCCCCAAGAAGCCCGATTTCATCAGCTGATTTTGATGGTTCACCCTCCACTGGATACGGCGCGGTGGCGAGAAACTCTCCGGAACGGCCGGAATGAGCTGCGCCAGGCCTATCTTGCGAAAGGCAATGCCGCCGCTCTCCTGCGCGGCCACAGCAGGCTGGTGGACCAGCTGCTCCAGACCATCTGGCGACAATTATCCTTGCCTCCCTCCAGCACGCTTATCGCCGTTGGCGGTTACGGCCGCAAACAGCTTTTCCCCGGCTCCGACATCGATCTGCTGATTCTTCTCCCGGCGAGTCCGAACGAGGCGCTCGGGCAGAAACTGGAGCAGCTCGTCGGCTTGCTTTGGGACATCGGCCTGGAAGTCGGCCACAGCGTGCGCACCCTGCCCGAATGCCTGGAGGAAGCAAAGGACATCACGGTCCAGACCAATCTGCTCGAAGCGCGCTTCCTGGCCGGGAACCCCGCGCTGTTTCAAGGATTTACCGTTGCGGTACAGGAAAACCTGAATGCAAAGGTTTTTTTCGAGGCGAAACTGCTGGAACAGCAGCGACGCCACGCCCGCTTCCACGATACCGCCTACAACCTGGAACCCAACCTGAAGGAAAGTCCGGGCGGCCTGCGGGATTTGCAAAACATCCTGTGGGTCAGCCGTGCGCTTGGTTTAGGGGATAGCTGGAACAAGCTGGCGCTCGAAGCCATCATTACCGCCCAGGAAGCCCGTCAAATCCGTAGCCACGAACGCTTTCTGGAAAACCTGCGCATCCGCCTGCACTACCTGGCCCGACGGCGCGAGGACCGCCTCCTGTTCGACCACCAGACGCTGCTTGCCGAGCAATGCGGATATTCGGACAAAGTCCAGCGCAGGGCCAGCGAACAATTGATGCAGCGCTATTACCGCACCGCCAAGGCGGTCAGCCTGCTCAACGAAATCCTGCTGAAAAATCTGCGCGAGCGCGCCTCCCCGGCTGCCTCATGGCAGGTTGACCCGATCAACGAATACTTCCAGGCCCGCAACGGGCTGCTCGAAATCACCGATGCAGACGCATTCCAGCGTGAACCGGGCGTCATCCTGGAAAGCTTTCTGCTGCTCCAGCAACACCCCGAACTGAGCGGCATGAGTGCGGCCACACTGCGAGCACTGTGGCGTTCGACGCCGAAAATCAATGCCGCCTTCCGGCGCCAGCCCCGCAATCAGGCGTTATTCATGAAAATCATCAGGCAGCCGCGCGGCCTCACCCGCGAATTGCGCCTGATGAACCAGCTCGGCATCCTGGGGCGCTACATTCCCGCCTTCGGCCGGATTGTCGGCCAGATGCAGCACGACCTGTTCCACGTCTACACGGTGGACGAGCACATCATGATGGTGGTGCGCAATCTGAGGCGTTTCACCGTACCGGAATTCGCCCATGAGTTTCCGCTGGCCAGCGAACTCATCAACAGTTTCGAACGCCCGGAGGTGCTCTATCTGGCGGGCCTGTTCCACGACATCGCCAAAGGGAGGGGTGGCGACCACTCGACACTGGGCACGGCGGATGCGCGCCGTTTTTGCCGACTGCATGGTCTGGGCGAGGAGGACACCGACATGGTCGCCTGGCTGGTGGAAAACCATCTGGTCATGTCAGCCACAGCTCAAAAGCAGGATACCAGCGACCCCGAAGTGATCGAATCCTTCGCCAATCGGGTCTGCGACCAGCGCCATCTCGCCGCACTTTATTTACTCACCGTCGCCGATATTCGGGGCACCAGTCCGAAGGTCTGGAATGGCTGGAAAGGCAAGCTGCTGGAGGACCTGTTCAGGGCAACGCAACGTTATCTTGCGAGTGGAAGCACCCCGCTGGAGACGCACCTTCAGGCACGTCAAACCGAGGCACGGTCCATACTCCGCCTTTACGCCTTCGGCAACGACGCGCCCCAGGCGCTATGGGCGCAATTCGAACCGGGCTATTTCCTTCGCCACGAGGCGCAGGAAATCGCCTGGCACGTCCGCAACCTTCATGGCAAGGTCAACTCGGCACAGCCCGTTGTCAGGGCACGCTTAAGCCCCGCCGGGGAAGGCATCCAGGTGATGATCTACACGCCGGACAAGGACGATCTGTTCGCCCGGATTTGCGGTTTTTTCGAACGCAACGACTTCAATATCGTCGAAGCCAAAATCCACACCAGCCGCCATGGCTACGCCCTTGACAGCTACGTGGTACTGGACGAGGCCAACCGCTCCGCCCATTACCGCGATTTGCTGAGCTTTATCGAATATGAATTGTCGCAGCGCCTGACTCCGGACATGGCACTGGAACCGCCCCTGCAAGGACGGCTGAGCCGCCACCTCAAGCATTTCCCGATTACGCCGGAAATTGCGATCAAGCCTGATGAAAAGGGGGTCTACCACGTGCTGTCAGTCGTTGCGGGCGACCGCCCCGGCTTGCTGTCGCGCATCGCCCAGGTGCTCCTGAAGTACCGCATTCACCTGCATACGGCAAAAATCTCAACACTGGGTGAACGTGCCGAGGATACCTTCCTGATTTCTGGCGCGGAACTGGAAAACCCGAAAGAAGTGCTGCGGCTCGAAACCGATTTGCTGCACCAACTCCAGACCTGAGCCGGAACTTACCCCACTGGACTCCTGGCTACTCGGCAATAGGTGGATTGACGGGAAAGAGTTCCTCGACAAACCCAAACTGACTCATATCCCTGATACGCATCGGGTACAGTATGCCCTGCAAATGGTCACATTCGTGCTGCACCACCCGCGCATGGAAACCGCTCACGCTACGGTCTATCCGATTGCCGAACTGATCGAAGCCCTGGTAGCGCAACCGTTTGTAGCGTGGCACCAGGCCGCGCAGGCCGGGGATGCTCAGGCAGCCTTCCCAGCCTTCATCCATCTCGTCGCCGAGCAGCGTTAGCACCGGATTGATCAGCACCGTGTCCGGCACCGGCTCGGCATCCGGGTAGCGCGGGTTGGCGGCCACGCCGAAAATCACCACCTGCAAGCCGATCCCGACCTGTGGCGCGGCCAACCCTGCGCCGCTGAGGGCTGCCATGGTGTCGCGCATGTCTTGCACCAGTGCGTGCAATTCGGAGGTATCGAAGGCGGCAGCCGGCGCCGCCTTTTCCAGCAGGCGCGGGTCGCCCATGCGCAATACGTTTCTAATCGCCATCCAGCCCCACCACATGCTCCAGGATGATTCTTACACGCTGCATGGCCTGCTTCAGCACGGCGTCGATCTCTGCGAAGCTGATGGTGTGCTTGCTGGAATTTCGTCCTGCGGCGTGATTGGCGACCACGGCAATGGCGGCATAACAGAGCCCCAGCTCACGGGCGAGCACCGCTTCCGGCATGCCGGTCATGCCCACCATGGTGGCGCCGTCGCGGTCAAGGCGGTTGATTTCAGCCGCCGTTTCCAGGCGCGGACCCTGCACTGCGGCATAGACCCCGCCATCGATGAATTTCTCACCGGCCAGCGATGCCGCCTGCATGCATCGCGTGCGCATTTTCTCGCAATAGGGCTCGGTGAAATCCACGTGTGTTACCGGTTTTCCGTTTCCATTATAAAAAGTGGCCTTGCGCCCGTGGGTGTAATCGATGATCTGGTCGGGGATGACGATGGCGCCCGGATCGTAATCCGGGTTGATTCCTCCGACGGCGGCGATCGACACGACGTTCTTCACTCCCTGAGCGTGCAGCGCCCACATATTGGCCTGGTAGTTGACCTCGTGCGGCGGGATGGAGTGGCCGTAGCCGTGCCGCGCCATGAATACGACCTCATGGTCCTTGATCTTGCCGAAGGTCAGCGCCCCCGAAGGCTCGCCGTAAGGGGTGCGGATCACCTGCCGATGGGTGATCTCCAGATTCGCGAGTTGGGTCAGACCAGTGCCGCCGATAATTCCTAACATTTTTTACTCTTCCTTTAATGCATAAATTGCAGGCAAGTTGCGCCACGCCCCGCGCACATCCATGCCGAAGCCGAACACATAACGGTTGGGCAGGCTGATCCCGACAAAATCCGCCTTGATGGGCTTCTCCCGGCCGAGCGCTTTGTCTGCGAACACGGCGCTGTGGAACGACTTGGCCCCAAGTTCGAGCACCTTGTCGCGGATCGCCGCCAGGGTGTGGCCTTCATCCAGGATATCGTCGAGCACCAGCACCACCCGCCCCGCCACATTCTCCCTGGGCATCACTTTCCATTGCAGGGTGTTGCCCTGCGTTTCATTGCCGTAGCGGGTGGCGTGAATGTAGTCGAAATCCAGCGGGAAATTGAGCAGGGGCAACAGCTGGCCGCTAAACACCACGGCCCCTCCCATCACGCTCAACACCAGCGGGTGGGACTGCCCCAGGGACGCGCCTATTTCGCCGGCCAACCTTTTGACGGTGGCGGCGACTTCCTCGGCGGGACAGATTTGCTCCGCCCGGTCAAGAATATCCAGTGCTTCTTGCGCCGAAATCATTTTATAGTTCGAGAGAAGAAAGATAGGCGCGGAA
>JAIOJM010000088.1 GCA_019911785.1 Sulfuricella sp.
CGTCACCGGGTCGTGCGTGGTGGCCGCATAAACCTTGGGGACGTGCCGCTTGGGGGACGACTGGGCGTGAATGAAGGCGCCGTCGTCCGACATCAGCAATATCCCGGTGGTGTCGTGGTCGAGGCGGCCCACCGGCTGCACGTCGCGCCAGGTAAACTGTTCCGGCAACAGGGTCAGCACGCCGGGATGGTGGCTGGGTTTTCTGGAACATTCAAAATTGGCGGGTTTGTTCAGCGCGATATAGACATGCTCGCGGTAAACCCACACCTCGTCGAAAAGCGTGAACTCAAGGCCGGTCGTTTCGAAGGCGGCGCGAGGGTCGGTCACCGTTACACCGGCGATGGATACCTCACCCTCGCTGACCAGCTGACGACACCACTTGCGGGTTCCGAAGCCCTGCGATTTGAGGATCAGGTCCAGGGTCAGCTTGCTCAAGAAGCGCTCAACTTAAAACAGCGTTTCACCGCAGAGGACGCGGAGGACGCGGAGGAAAAACAAGACCTTGGCAAGTTGTGCTGAGTCACCCGCTGGGTGAGTGTGCTTGTTACGTCAAGCATTTGAACTCCTCTGCGTCCTCCGCGTCCTCTGCGGTTCAATAGTTTTTTCCAGGTTGAGACTCAAGCACTTTCCGGCTTGGGTTTGGTGTGCAGCTTGATCATCGCTGCGGGAAAATCCCCCGCCAGCAGCTGCGGCAGCCCGGCGAGGCTGGCATCGACGGCGGCCTCGATCAGCTCCTGCTCTGCGCGCTGCGGCACGTTGAGCACGAAATTCACCACCGCGTTGCGGTCGCCGGGATGGCCGATCCCCAGGCGCAGGCGCCAGAAATCCGGCGTGCCGAGTTGGGCGATGATGTCCTTGAGGCCGTTATGACCGCCGTGACCGCCGCCTTTTTTCAGCCGCACCGTGCCCGGCGGCAAATCGAGTTCGTCGTGCACCACCAGGATCTCGTCCGGCGTGATCTTGTAAAAACCGGCCAGTGCGCTGACGGCCCGGCCGCTGAGATTCATGAAGGTTTCCGGCTTCAGCAGCCAGACCTCGCGGTTATTGACCATGATCCGGGCGGCCAGGCAATGAAACTTTTTTTCAGGCTTGAAGCTGGCGGATTTCCCCGCAGCCACGGCATCCACCCACCAGAAGCCGGCATTGTGCCGGGTGGCCTCGTACTCCCGTCCTGGATTTCCCAAGCCCACAATCAGGCGGATTCCTGTCGTCATTTCCCGTCCCGCAATGAAAAAACCCGCCGAGCGCACCCCATAAAGGTCGTATGCTCGACGGGCTCCTTACAAGCAGCCAAGCAGCTGCAAAGTGCTTATGCCTTGACTTCGGCCTCTGCCGCTGCTGCTGCTTCCACAGCACCGCGCGGAATGGTGATCGTCGCCACAGCCAGATCTTCGCCTTTGGTCAGCGGGATCAGTTCGATGCCCTTACCCAGTTTCAGCTCGGACAGGTGAATCGAGTGACCGGCAGCCAAGTTGGACAGATCCACTTCGATAAACTCGGGCAGGTCTTTCGGCAGGCAGGCAACGTCCACTTCGGTGATGATGTGGCTGACGATACCGGCAGAGAGCTTCACGCCGGGAGCGATGTCGGCGTTGGCGAAATGCAGCGGCACCTTCATGTGAATCTTCTCTTTCGGGTTGACGCGCTGGAAGTCCACGTGCATCACCACCGGGCGGAATGGGTGCATCTGGTAGTCACGCAGCAGCACCTGCTCGCTCTTGCCGTCGAGGTTCAAGGTCAGGATAGTGGCGTGGAAGGACTCGTTCTTCAGTTTGTAGAACACTTCCTTGTGGTCCAGTTCGATGGCTGCGGCATCCTTGCCTGCGCCATAAACCACTGCCGGGATGCGGCCCGTGCGACGCAGGCGGCGGCTCGCACCCGTTCCCTGTAGCGTGCGCGGGGTTGCGCTGATTTCGATTTTCATGTTGATGCTCCTAAAGGTAAAATGCCGCCCGCGACCAGGCGGCATTCGGTTTGCGCAGAACCGGTTGGGCCGGTTTTAAATCGGCTTCGCGGCTCCGCAAAAAATTATTCCATGAACAGCGAGCTGACCGAATCCTCGTTGCTGATCCGGCGCATCGTTTCGGCCATCAGTTCCGCCACGGAAAGCTGACGGATGCGGCTGCAATTTCTGGCTTCCTCGCGCAGCGGGATGGTGTCGGTCACTACCAGCTCATCCAGATGCGAACCCATGATGCGCTCCACCGCCGGGCCGGACAAAACCGGGTGGGTACAGTACGCAACCACTTTTTCCGCACCGTGCTCCTTCAGGGCCTTGGCGGCCTCGCACAGGGTGTTGGCGGTATCGACCAGATCGTCCATCAGCACGCAGGTGCGGCCCCGGACGTCGCCGATGATGTGCATCACCTTGGCGACGTTGGGCTTGGGGCGGCGCTTGTCGATGATCGCCAGGTCCACGTCCAGGCGTTTGGCCAGCGCACGGGCGCGCACCACGCCGCCGACGTCGGGCGACACCACGATCAGGTTCTCGTAATGCTGCTTCCACACATCGCCGAGCAGAATCGGTGCGGCGTAGACGTTGTCCACCGGAATATCGAAAAAGCCCTGAATCTGGTCGGCATGCAGGTCCATGGTCAGCAGGCGGTCCACCCCGGCGCTGGTGAGCATGTTCGCCACCACCTTGGCGGTGATCGCCACGCGTGCCGAGCGCGGCCTGCGGTCCTGGCGCGCATAGCCCAGGTAGGGAATGGCAGCGGTGATGCGCCCGGCCGAGGAGCGCTTGAGCGCATCCACCATCACCAGGACTTCCATCAGGGTGTCATTGGTCGGGGTGCAGGTCGACTGCAGCACGAACACATCCTTGCCGCGCACGTTCTCGAGGATCTCGATCATCACCTCGCCGTCGCTGAAACGACCGACCGTCGCTCGCCCGAGGCGAAGATTGAGATGTTTCACCACCTCCTCGGCAAGCCGGGGATTTGCGTTGCCGGTGAAAACCATCATGCTGCCGTATGCCATGATGAACCTCTAAAAACAAACGTAGGGACGGCGCATGCGACGTCCCTACCGGTTTGG
Source organism: Sulfuricella sp. (assembly GCA_019911785.1). The sequence continues at coordinate 3,037 of JAIOJM010000088.1, forward strand.
ATTACAACTGGCTGGGGAGGTAGGGATCGAACCTACGAATGCCGGAATCAAAATCCGGTGCCTTACCACTTGGCGACTCCCCACTAACTTACAAAATCGTACAAAGGATGTCTGTCTAAGCCCTTTGCGATAAAACCGGCCATCTGCGCCGGCTTCTTGGAAAACACTCTATTCGCCTCTTCCTGGCTCGAAAACGCGGCAAAAACACACGCTCCCGATCCGGTCATCCTGGCATCGCCGAAGGCCCTGAGCCAATCCAGGCACTCGGCAACCTGCGGATACTTCCGGCACACCACAGGCTCCAGATCATTTCTTCCGCAGCCCGTTGAAAAGTCCGACATTTTGATAGGTTTCGTAGCGCGTGTCAATTCCCTGCTGGTAAAAATCTCTAGCGTGGAAACTGCCACCGGCGGCACCAGCACCACATACCAGGCCGGCGGAAGCACCACCGGCCGGAGCTTTTCGCCCACTCCCTCGGCAAAAGCGCTCTCGCCGAACACGAATACCGGCACGTCGGCGCCGAGGCGCAAACCCAGTTCCTGCAAAGCCTGGCGGCTGAGGTTCAGGTTCCACAAGCGGTTCAGCGCCAGCAGCGTAGTCGCAGCATCGGAGCTGCCCCCGCCCAGGCCGCCGCCCATCGGCAAACGCTTCTCCAGGACGATATCCGCGCCCAGACGGCAACCGGTTTCCTGCTGCAGCAGGCGCGCGGCTCGAACGGTGAGGTCCTGCTCCGGGTCCAGGCCGGGCAGCGGATTCACCCGCCGGATCACGCCATCGTCACGGATGGTGAAAGAAAGGCTATCGCCGTAATCGACGAAACGAAACACCGTCTGCAATAAATGGTAGCCGTCCGGTCGCCGGCCCACCACGTGCAGGAACAGGTTCAGCTTGGCCGGGGCAGGGAAGGTGGGCATCACGGCAGCACCCAGTCATCAATCACCAGCCGCACCCGCAGGCGCTCGTCCAGCGCCACCTCCAGCTTGGCCGGCAGCAGGGTTCCCTGCACCATCCGGTAACCGAGATAATCGACGCGCCAGCCATCCTGACGCAGGGTGCGAAGCTGCATGTTCTCGTCCAGCTCGCCCTCCGCCGCACCGTCCGGTGCGGGGCGGCCCATCACCCAGTATTGCAGGCCGCGCGCCGGCAGGCGCCAGCCCAGCACTTCCTCGGTCAGGCTTTCCACGTCCGCGGCACGGTAACCCCGCCCCTCCGCAGTCTCCAGCGAGGCGCCGGCGGAATTGCTCACGATGCGGGCGACCCCCTGCCCCAACGGGGAAAGGATGAAAATCTCGTCCTCCCCGGCAGCGTGACTCCACCGCAGCGAACCGGAAAAACTCTCGCCGTTGTGCGACACGCCGATCCGGCCTGACAGCCGGAACAAGCCGTCAGCGCCGATATCGGCCTTTGGGCGGGCGGCTGATTCAAGCTCCGGCGGCGGCACCGGCAGTTCGGCGCAACCCCACAGCAAGACGGAAACGACGAATAAACCGAGAAATCGCAGATTTGTCATTTTTGGAAGTGGCAGAAGTTCAATGGTGTAGGAGCGACCTCCTGGTCGCGAATTCAACGATTCGCGACCAGGAGGTCGCTCCTACCCATCCTAAACTACTTCGCAGGAATAAATTTCTTGATGACATTCAACAACACTTCGTGCCCGGGATTTTCCTTCAGGGCGGCGCGCCAGATTTTTTCCGCCTCTTCGCGCTTGCCCCTGGCCCACAGAACTTCGCCAAGGTGCGCCGCGATTTCCGCATCGCGCTGACCGAGATAGGCGCGCCTCAGGGTGTCTTCCGCCTTTTCGAGTTGCCCCATGCGGTAATTCACCCAGCCCAGACTGTCCATGACAAAAAAGTCGTCCGGGGCCAGTTCAAGCGCCTTTTCGATCAGCTGCCGCGCCTCATCCAGACGCTCGGAGCGATCCGCCAGGGTATAACCCAGCGCATTGTAGGCGTGGGCGTAATCGGGCTTGATCTGGATCAGCTTGCGCAGGTCCTGCTCGAGAATATCGACCTTGCCCAACTTCTCCGCCGCCATCGCATGGTCGTAGAGCAGGTCGGGATAATTCGGCAGCTTCTCCAGCGCCTTGCCCAACAACTCGAATGCCTCGCCGTAAGCCTTGGCATCCCGCAGCAACTGCGCCTCCGCCACGATCACCTGAACCCGTTGCTGGTTGTTCTGCACCGGGATCTGCCCGAGGTGCTGGCGTGCCTCCGGGAGCTTGCCCTGTTTGGCCAGCATGGCCGCATGACGGATTTGCGCGGGAACATACTGATCGCCCCGGCCGACCGAACCGTACCAGTTTGCGGCTTCCTCGTAACGCCCACGCTCATCGAACAGCTGGCCGAGATACATGCGCACCGTAGCTTCGTCGCGGTATTGGCCGGCCAGCGCCTGTTTCAGGTGCTTCTCCGCCGCATCGTAATCCTTGAGCTGCATCGCCAGCAGTCCGACCGCCACGCTCACGTCCGGGTTTCCGGGCAGATCGACGAGCAGTTTTTCGAACTGGGCGCGCGCCTCGACGTATTGGCGGTCGCTTACCAGCAAACGGGCATAAGCCAGGCGCACATCCTGCATTTTGGGATAATCGCCGAGCAGGCTCCGGTAGAACCCCAGCGCCTCGGGGATGGAGTTGCGCTGCAGCAGCTGACCCTGGAACAGCGCCGCCGCTTCCCAATCGGAACGGAGCCGCCTTGCCTCGCGAATCTCACGCAACGCCAGCTCATCCTTGCCCGCACTCCATGCCGCATAGGCAATAGCAAAATGCGCTTCGGCGCGATTCAGGTAGGGCGCGACCAACTCCTGCACCAGAGCCAGGGTGGCCGGCTTATCCTGCTGCCGCGACAGCATCTGATTCAAATGCAGCAACGCCCCGCCGACATTGTCGCCTTCTCCTGCCAGCAATTTCTCCAGATGGGGCTTGGCTTCCTGCAGGCGGCCGCTGTTCAGCAAAATCGCGGCCACGGCCTGCCGCGCCTGGGCTTCGTCCGGGTCGGTCTGGTGCCACAGCGTTGCCGCCTCCAGTGCCTGGGCTTCTCTCCGCGACTGCAGGGCCATCTCGGCGGCCCGCTTTGCCAGGCGCGGATCGCGAGTGGCTTTGGCCAGATCCAGCATGCCCTCGGTGGCCAGACCCGTATCGCCACGCTGCCCGGCGACCTCCGAAACCAGGTACTGGAACAACAGTTGTTCGGTCAAATCGACCTTGGGCAGTTCCGGGCTGCGTTCTGCGCGTTCCGGCTCAGCAACGGGCTGCACGGCTTCTTTCGGCGACAGTTGGGCGCACCCTGCCGCAACCAGCGCGGCGGGGGCCAGCAAGAGATATTTAAATTTCATCACAGGGATATAATAATGCAGTTGGCAAATGCGCTCTTTACGCGTACCCCATATTAGGACATATTCGCTCTTTTTCAAAGCAATCAGGGCATGACCAAGATTACTGTTTCCGCCAAAGATCTTTCCCGCAGCTACGGCTCCCGCTCCGCCGTACGCAACATCGGCTTCGAACTGCGCCAGGGCGAGGTGCTGGGCCTGCTGGGGCCGAACGGCGCCGGAAAGACGACCACCCTGCAAATGCTGGCCGGATGCCTGGCTCCCAGCACCGGCACCATCGAAATCTGCGGCATCAGCCTGCTGGAGCACCCGCGCCAAGCCAAGGCGCTGCTCGGCTACCTGCCGGAAACCCCGCCCCTGTACCGGGAACTGAGCGTGGATGAATATCTCCGCCTGGCCGCGCGACTGCACCGCGTTCCCAGGAATGAAATCGCCGCTGCCGTCAACAAAACCAAGCAGCGCTGCGGACTGTCCGAAGTCGGGAAACGCCTGGTCGGCAATCTGTCCAAAGGCTACCAGCAGCGAGTGGGCATCGCCCAGGCTATCGTGCACAACCCGCGCGTGGTGATCCTGGATGAACCCACCGTCGGCCTCGACCCGATCCAGATCCGCGAGATCCGCAGCCTGATCCGCGAACTGGGCGGAGAGCACAGCGTGATCCTGTCCACCCACATCCTGCCGGAGGTGGAAAGCGTGTGCGACCGCATCCAGATCATGAACCAGGGCAAACTGGTGTTCGGTGGCGACATGAGCGAACTGAAGCAGACCTATCCGGAGCAGTCCAACCTGGAAGAAGTCTTCATCCAGCTGACGCAACAAGAGGAAAACGCATGATTTTCACCATTGCCGCCAAGGAACTGAAAGTCCTGTTCAGCGGGCCGATGGCCTGGATTATCCTGGCCGTGCTGGAGATCATCCTCGCCTATTTTTTTCTGGGCCAGGTCGATGCCTTTCTGGCGATCCAGCCGCAGCTAACCGCCCTCGCCAACCCGCCGGGCGTTACCGAGCTGATTGTGACGCCCCTGTTCGGCAACGCCGCGATCATTCTGCTGATGGCGGTGCCGCTCCTGAGCATGCGCCTGATCGCCGAGGAACGGCGCAACCAGACCCTTAATCTGTTGCTGAG